>JBIKOV010000060.1:0-16430 GCA_044357815.1 Ferruginibacter sp.
ACCAAAGCGGTAATACTCTGATGATTGAGCGGAGAGGAAATAATATTATTGATAAGGGGAAGTAAAAAAGCGGCTGTCTTACCAGTCCCAGTTTGTGCAGATGCGATTACATCTTTTCCTGCTAATACTAATGGAATCACTTGTTCCTGAACGGGAGTTGCTTCGTCATAGCCAGATGCCTCAATTCCTTCCAATAGTCGGTTGTCGAAACCAAAATCTTTAAACTTCAAAATAGGGATGGATGATTTATTTATTAATAACTTTTATATACAATTACTCACTCGCCGATTCAGCAACCGATAGAGAAGCGATTGGCTGAGGTGTGATATTTTTTACGGTAATCTGGAATTTTGTATTTAAAATAACCTGAAAATGTCCCGTTAACAAAACTGTTTTAGTAGCCGCATCTTCCAACATAGCTGCTGCCAGGTGACTTGCCAAATCTGAACCGCTAATTACATTACTCACCTTGCCTTCTGTAAACTCGATGGTAAACTTGTAACCTGCTTTTCTACCAGTTCCGGCTCTTTCAAAATCTTCTCGGTTTAAACTCAGTAATTGATCTCCACCAGCTGATTTTTTCAATAAAATTCTAATTACCGGTAGGTATTTGTTCCAGATGTAAGTGTACATGTTGCAGTTTTTTTAATTCCTTTTTTTTAAACGAAATTGAATTATTGATTTTAAATGATGGTAATTCTAATATTAAAGGTAAGCTTAATTGCTATAGCAAGCCTTTTTGATTTGTTCGAAATATTTTTCAACTGGCTAGCAAAAGACTAAAAAACGACTATTTTAACAAAAAGAATGACTGCTTGAGCACAATATTTGGTAAAGGTGGTAGTTACTATTGTTATAGGCATGTGAAAATGATTGAACCGAAGTTGCAAAACAATTCGGCTAAAAAATTTCGGAAATACATTGTAAATTTAACCACCTACTGTGTTATCCATCATACTACCTTCTATGTTTTAAGCAAAGATTATTCATTAAAAATGCACCCATGAACACCCTGCTGATCCAACCCCATACAAAATGTATAATATCGCAGAGTACACATAATACTACTAGTTGGATTGGTCATCAAAAAACTGACCAGATTGATACCAAAAGGGGGCAAACATTTTTATCACCTTTTGAAGCCGATCTGGAGACAATTGAGGTTTTCCCCAGCTTGGTAACCCACCCTGGGGAAATGGTTATGACAGTTCACCATTTTAATGAATCCTCCAAAACCTGGGGGCCCGCCCTAGTATCTGCCAGCATACACCTTTGTTGTGAAGATAGCGGGAAATGGAAGTCAATACACATAGCAGGACCACATTTGAAAAAAGGAGAACACTATGGATTTCAACTCGAATGCCCTAATTCCTATATTGGGCTAGGTGAGGCAATCTTTAGTTACTCAAATCCAACTTTAATCAATGGCCAGGAGTGGAAGTTTACCAACATTGACAAAAAAGGAGTTTCCTATTCCTATTTCAGCCTAGCCTTTAGAGTAGCAGCGAGGATCTAAAGAGTGTCCGCCATTTTTTATTTGAAAAAGAAGCCCTACTACAAGCCTATCAAATTAATAGGCAAATTTAAATCCCGTCAGTTGTTCAATTTGATGAACAGTTACCTCATTGTTGTCAATACCGTCTGCATGCGATAGATCATTATTAAACAAATACGCTTTATACGATTTAGTTTTCAAAACATGAATTACCTTCCAGCATTGCAACGGTACCGAAACCTTCCCTATTTTTTTTGCCTCTCCTACACTCCCTGCCCAAACATGTATACTATCATCCTGAATAGCCATTTTTCGGGTAAGCCGCTCTAAGGCTTCCCAGTCGCCAGCATTTAATGCATGGTATTGGGGGGCCATATTGGAAAAATAAAAACATTCTGCCATCGCTAATTCACCCTGACATTTATTACTAGCTGCCGGACACATATGCCCGCGGTCTATTCCGGAATGAAGGTAATCTGCCCTTAAATTGGTTTCGTCAGGCAGCAATGGGTCGGGCCTAAATTGATCCCTTCTCTTTGTAGCAAAAGTGCAATTATCACGAGCATTGGTTTCCCACCAATCCACCTGAATAGGATAAAATTTGGAAGTACAAAAAACAGAGGTATAGTTGGAGTGTTTAATTTGAATTATTTTTTGAGCATACAAATGCCCATAAAAAAAAATCAGCAAAAAGGAAAATGCATTTTTCATGGAAAATAGGTAAGCTTCCGCAAATTTCGGTTAGTAATGTTGAATAAAAATCAACCTCAAATTAAAATATTGGAATCTATGCCAGCAGAATTAAAGCATTTACCTAGTCAATTATATGGAAACCTACTGCCCATTCACCGCTAAAATAGGAGGGCTGGAGACTTGAAGTTTAACCAAAAGCACACAATCACAAGTAAAGGCTGATAGTAAATTATCAGTGGTGACTTATTTAATAGACCTTCTATTCAAAATTAATTTTTGTAAAGCGCAGTAAAATCAATAGTTTTAAGGAGCCGAGAGGTGCTTTTGCAAAAAAGGCCGGATGGCAATAAAACAATATCCTACAACCATGAGACAAAAATTTTTCATTTTCGGAATTATTTTTACCGCTGTTTCCGCTCTTCTCTTTTTTTTTAAGATAATTGGCCCTATTACTCCTTTAATTTTTTTAGTGTTATTAGTTCTTGGATACCGCAATAGTATACAAACAAAGCATACGATTTTAAGAAACTTTCCTGTTTTAGGTTATTTCAGGTACATGTTCGAAATGATTGCCCCTGAAATTCAACAGTATTTTATTGAGCGCTCCACAGATGGGCAACCATTTTCAAGAAATGAGCGTTCCTTAATTTATCAGCGATCAAAAAATATTGATGCTACAACCCCATTTGGAACTCAAATGCATTTGAATCATTCGAACTATGAAGGGATCAAACACTCGATGTTTCCTACAATAGTGAATGAAGCACTTCCGAGGGTTTTAGTAGGTGGCCCTGATTGCAAACAACCTTATTCGGCTTCCTTACTGAATATTTCAGCCATGAGTTTTGGATCACTTAGTGAAAATGCGATCAAAGCACTAAATCTGGGTGCGAAAAAAGGGAATTTCTACCACAATACTGGTGAAGGCGGCTTAACCGAGTTTCATTTACAAGGCGGAGATGTAACTTGGCAAATAGGAACAGGCTATTTTGGCTGCCGAAATATGGAGGGGCAGTTTGATGCGGATAAATTTGCTGAAAAAGCCAATCTGCCTGCGGTGAAAATGATTGAAATTAAGCTTTCACAAGGAGCAAAACCTGGTCATGGTGGTGTTCTTCCTGCACAAAAAAATACACTACAAATTGCAAAAATTCGTGGAGTAGAACCCTTTACTACCATCCTTTCTCCTCCAAGCCATTCTGCTTTTAAAGATTATAAAGGATTAGTTGAATTTATAGCTCAATTGCGCCATTTGTCAAATGGAAAGCCAATTGGTTTTAAACTTTGCATCGGAGAAACCAATGAATTTGAAAAGTTGTGCCAAGAAATGATTCATCAAAACTGCTTTCCCGATTTTATAACTGTTGACGGAGCTGAAGGAGGAACCGGAGCTGCCCCACCAGAATTTTCTGATGGAGTAGGTATGCCATTTGAACCCGCTTTGATATTTGTTAATACTACATTGGTTAATTTAGGAATAAAAAATAAAATTCGAATTATTTGCAGTGGTAAAATCATTTCGGGCTATTCCATTTTAAGAGCCGTTGCCTTGGGTGCAGATATGTGCAATAGCGCCAGGGGATTTATGTTTTCACTAGGATGCATTCAAGCTTTGCGATGCAATAACAATGAGTGCCCGACTGGTATTGCCACTCAAGACAAAATGCTGATGAAAGGCTTAGTCGTTACAGACAAGTATGATAGAGTTTATCATTTCCATAAAAACACCCTGCATGCTGCAAATGAATTATTGGCAGCAACCGGAAAAAATAACTTTTCGGAAGTAGATATTTCTATTTTTATGCGAGGCGATGAGTTTTCTAATTTAGCCAATTTGTATTTTCCAGACAATTTGGAAAAGTAAGGCTATTTTTAAAATAAAGAAAT
Source organism: Ferruginibacter sp. (assembly GCA_044357815.1). GTDB lineage: Bacteria > Bacteroidota > Bacteroidia > Chitinophagales > Chitinophagaceae > Ferruginibacter. The sequence goes on from JBIKOV010000060.1 coordinate 4,076, forward strand.
GAAGATTTTTTAGTCGGGTGAAAATAGATATAGCGAGCACCTAATTTACAGAAGAAAAAAAATAGTACGCATAACTAATTACAAGTAGGCCTTGAAATCTTCCAGAAGAAAAATTTCAAGGCCTACTGCTTTTTAGATCAATTATAAAACTAGTTCAATTAATTTTCACTTTAACTTACCTAGCTGTTCATTATAATATTTAACCGTTTGAATTACAGATGAAAGATTGCTTGGTAAATCTTCTGCATCCCTTTCTATATAAATATGTCCTTTAAAATTTTGCTTTTTCAGCTCAGCAAAAATTGCAGGAAAATCTACCACACCAGTTCCAACTGGAACGTCCTTTAAAGCTGGATTATTGTAAGCCGCTATATCCTTTAAATGTACCCCAATAATATGACCGCTTAATTTTTGTACCGCTTCCAATGGATTGATACCACTCTTTGGCCAATGACCCAAATCAGCACAGGCGCCAAAATTAGGATGATTTTTTATTGCAGCTAATACAGAATCAGGACTCCAATATCGGCTAACTCCTTTCCAATGCTCATGAATAGCAACCTTCACTCCATATACTCCAGCAAGACTATCAATACTATCCCACATGGTCAATGGTGGTTCGGCTGTTACAAATTTCACTCCGAATCCTTGAGCAATATCAAATTGCTTTTTCCAGGAAACTACGGTTGAATCTCCTGCAATATAAATGGATTCAACCTTAAGCCCCTTTTTGACAACCAATGATTTTAGTTTAGCAATACCAACGGCCGAAAGTTGAAAAACTAAAGAGTCTTTTACATCAGGACCACCTTTTTGAAAGGTATTGGGTTCAATGTATACTAATCCAGCACTGTCAATTTTATCTAAGGCATCTGCAAAATTAAATGTATGAAAAGTCCATAATGCAACTCCAAACTTCCAATCAGTGGAAGGGTCGGTAATAGCTGAACTATCCATATTTGCAGCAGCAGATTGCTGTACATTGCTATTGCAGGCAGCAAAAAAGATTGAAAATACAAGTAGCGGTAATAGCAATTTTTTCATGTGGGTGTGTTTTTTTTAATAAAATAAGGACAAAGTTCTAATATTTTTTTAATTGATTTATTGCTTCAAATTGCAAACCATTACCAAAAAACTAAAGGGTTAACTTAACCTACTGAATGAAGCTATTTTTTAGTGTCATTGAAAGAATACCTACTGTCTATAAAATTTGGCAAAACTCTAACCTTTCGCCATCGGGACCAGCAATATTGAAATATTTGCAGCCCTTCTCGCAAAAATTTAAAAAAACAGGTTGGTCTTCAAAAATTGAAAATACTTCTTTTTTTAATAAGTCAAATGTTTCATCAATGTCATCTACATCAAAGGCAATATGATCAATACGTCCATCCTTTCGTTGCTTTACATTGGTTAATTCAGGTTCAGGCATTTGGTACAATTCTATTATAATTCCTTCACGCTTCAGTAAACTAGTTACGATAATCTAATTTATTAGCTGCAGCATTGGGCAATTCAAAAAATCGACCGCTTAGCAGTAATTATAAATACTTAAATATTCCGAACAGCTCGAACCTGGTATTTGAATCCCTTTACGTAGGAGTTGAACTGTACGCCATCATTGAAGAACTGAATCCACGCGCTGTAAATACCCTTGGTCTCGGTGGAACTCCAATAGTAGTTATCAGAAAAACAGCCAATTGTATCCTTATTCTCATATAAAACATTTAACTCATCCTTGGTTGGCAAGCGCCAACCACCTCCTAAAGCAGCACAGGTTTTTTTAGCCTCTTTCCAATACATTTTTTCAGCAAAGTCATAGTCCGCAACTTCTAAATTTCCTATTATCATGGCATTGGTTTTAAAATGGAAAAGTTTGACTTGGTTATTTTCCAATACAAAAAATCACCTTCCTAAGGTAATGATTGTAAAAGACTAGCTCCAAATAAAATACAAACATAAAAAATAATACCATTCAAATGGAAAAAGCGGTTCTAATTTCATGGATTTCCCAGATGGTGACTAGATCAAAAAAACAAGGCCTGGGTAGAAACCCTGGCCCGTCTAAATCTGTACCCTATGGATACTATTGTAAATTTAATTAGTCGTTTTAAATTCTCCTCCCCTTACTTGGATCATCGCATCTTTCACCCAATTGTGGAAAGAAAATAATGTATAAATACCAATTAGAGTAAATGTGATATTAAAGAAGTTCGAATGCCGTTTTAATTTCACTTCGACAATCTTCTAATCCAATAATTTTGCTAGCCTTGCCTTTATATAACCACATAACCCTTACTGAGTAAGGGTTATGTGAATTCTTGGACGTACATCCAAGAATCAAACTTGTATCTAGGGCTTTAAAATTCCTATACTTTTATCTAGAAAACATTAAACCTTTGCAGTTTTAACTGTTTTGATAATTCTAGCAGCTACTTTGTAAGGGTCTGCTGCTGAATTTGGTCGACGATCTTCCAACCATCCTTTCCATCCTTTTTCTACCGCACCAATTGGGATACGAATAGAAGCGCCTCTATCAGAAACTCCGAAAGAGAAATCATGAATACTTGCTGTTTCATGTTTACCCGTTAACCTTAAATGATTGTCTGCACCATATACTTCAATATGATCTTTAACAAATGGTCTGAAAGATTCACAAATAGTATCATACACTTCTTTCTTGCCACAAGTTCTTAAAGTAGTATTGGAGAAATTAGCATGCATACCAGAACCATTCCAGTCTAGAGTACCCAAAGGTTTACAATGCCAATTAATAGATACTCCGTATGTCTCTCCAATTCTTTCTAATAAATAACGAGCTACCCAAATTTGATCACCTGCTTCTTTGGCTCCTTTTGAAAATATTTGGAATTCCCATTGTCCTGCAGCTACTTCCGCATTGATACCTTCGATATTCAAACCTGCATCAATACAAGCGTCTAAATGTTCTTCAACAATATTTCTTCCATAAGCATTGCTTGCACCAACTGAACAATAGTATTGTCCTTGAGGTGCAGGATAACCACCTTCTGGGAAACCCAATGGTTTATTATTTGCGGGATTCCATAAAAAATATTCTTGCTCAAATCCAAACCAAAAATCATTGTCATCATCTTCTATAGTAGCTCTTCCGTTGCTTGGATGAGCTGTCCCATCTGAACTCAACACTTCGCACATTACTAAATAAGCATTTTTGCGGAGAGGGTCTTTACATATAAAAACAGGTTGTAACAAACAATCACTTGATCCACCTGGTGCTTGCTCTGTTGAAGAACCATCAAAACACCAAACACCACAATCAGCTAATTTACCACTGAAATCTTTTTCAACTTTTGTTTTACTTCTTAAAGATTGAGTTGGCTTGTAACCATCCAGCCAGATGTACTCTAATTTCGAAACTGCCATAGAATTTGAATTTAAATATTAAAAAAAGAAAGTATATATTAAAAATGAAACTATATCTTAAATTTCGGCACAAAAATAAAGTAGAATTATTTTATTTAAAAATATAATTTGCATTTTTACTCAATGTTATACTTAATACAAAACATGGCGGAAATTTTATATATCAACTAACAAAGCAAAAAATCTAAAAATGAATTTCAAAAATTGAAATTCTAATAGGTATCAATTATTGACAGACTGGAAATCTAGAAAATCCGGTCGGCATGACTATGTATTTTTTGATTGTTTGCAATACCAATAATAGCCAGCCGAGACCGGATTTTGGTAATCTTGCTGCAAGGATTTTGGAATGCATTTGCAATGCTTTTTTTAATTTTTTCAATTATTATACGTACATTTAATAAAAAGATACGTATCATGACAACTAAACTCACTCTTACAGTTGAAAAAGATATTATTGAGCGGGCCAAGTCCTATGCTAAAAATTCTGGCAGAAGTCTTTCAGAACTTATTGAACAATACCTCGATACAATAACACAAGAAAATAACAACCAGCAGGTTTCTCCTAAATTAAAAAAACTAATAGGAGCAGTTAAGCTGCCAAAGGACTTCGATGAAAAAAAAGAACTACAATCCTATCTGGAGAAAAAACATTTATGAAAAAAATTTTCATTGACACCAATATTTTGTTAGATCTACTAGCTGATCGGAAACCATTCAGCAAAAATGCAGTCGATATTTTCAAAGCTGCAGAGAATAAAAAGATAAAACTTTTTACTTCATCTCATTCAATAGCAACAACTCACTATTTATTAAAAAGGTTTGTAGCTGATAAGACTTTACGAGAAATACTATTAGGTTTATTCGAATATGTATCGATCATTCCAGTTGATAAAGAAGTTCTTTCAAAAGGATTAAGGTCAAAACATATAGATTTTGAGCATTCCATCCAGATTTATTGTGCATCAACGATTGAAAAAATAGATTGTATTGTAACGCGAAATATTAAAGATTTTAAAGGAAGTGAAATACTTGTATTGGCACCAGATGAGCTCTGTTCAAAAATGCAATTGGCCTTACTATAACAATAGGCTTTGCCCAAGTTGGGCTTACATCATTGTTAATAAAAGACTACTAAGAAAGTTTTTTTTGAACAATAATAAAAAGGGATAGAAATATTGGTAGTACACAAACTGATGCCGGAATTTATTGAAGCGCTGTTGATATTAAATAAAATTATTTTCACTAATTTTAAAAAAATAATACCATGCATTTATTTGAAAAAAAAATATTGATAAGTAATCTAATTTGTTTTGTTGTAGGATTACAATTTGTTTTTGGACAAACTATTATTACTGGTAACAACAACCCGCTCTTACAAAGAAGTTCCCTTCAATACCAGGCCCCGGTCTTTAATCTTATAAAAGATGAGCAGTTTAAATCGGCATTTGAATATGCATTAAAAGAACATGATAAGGAAATTGATGTTATTGCCAACAACCCCGGAAAACCTACTTTTGAAAATACCGTACTGGCCCTTGAAATAAGTGGAGGAAATTTAACTAGGGCCACTACCATTTTTTATAATCTTACCGTATCCAACACCAACCCGGTATTACAAAAAACGGAAGAGGAATTTGCCCCCATTTTTTCGGCACATAATGACAAGTTATATCTGAACAGTAAGCTATACAACAGAATCAGTGCTATAAATAAAGCAGCATTAAAAGGAGAGGAAAAAAAATTAGTGGAATTTTACCTGCTACAGTTTGAACTAGCAGGTGCCAATTTATCGGATGCAGGCAAAGAAAAAATGAAAAAAATTAATGAGTCGCTGGCAACATTAAGAACCAACTTTAGCAACAGGTTATTAACTGCAAGAAAAAACGGCGCCTTACTGATAACTGATGAAAATGAACTAGACGGTTTGAGCCCTGAAGAAATTGCAGCTGCCAAACAAAAAGCTAAACTAGCAGGATTTGAGGGCAAATATTTGCTCGGCCTGCTAAATACCACCCAGCAGCCTTTGCTACAAAATTTAAAAAACAGAAGTACTAGAGAACGGCTTTTTAAATCATCGTGGACACGTGCCGAAAAAAACGACAGTGCTGATACCAGGGACATTTTGGAAACAATGGCAAAGCTGCGGCTGCAAAAAGCACAGTTGATGGGCAAAAAAAGTTTTGCAGAATGGAAATTGCAGGATCAAATGGCAAAAAATCCTGCCCAAGCTTTTAACTTACTGGCAAACATTGCAAAGTACTCGGTTGCTAAGGCAAAAAAAGAAGCCAAGGAAATACAGGATTTGATAGATACACAGCATGGAGGTTTTAAATTAGAACCATGGGACTGGAATTTTTATTCAGAACAAGTACGAAAAGCAAAGTATGATCTGGATGAACGCCAAATAAAGCCCTATTTTGAATTAACTACCGTTTTGGAAAAAGGAGTTTTTTTTGCAGCCAAAAGAATGTATGGCATATCGTTTAAAGTGCGTAAAGATTTACCGGTGTACCACCCTGATGTCGTTGCTTATGAAGTTTTTGATAAAGACGGCAAATCAATGGCCATCTATTATCTTGATTTTTATACAAGGGATAATAAAGGAGGCGGGGCATGGATGAATAATTTTGTAAACCAATCGCACTATTTAAAACAAAAACCTGTAATAGTAAATGTTTTTAATTTTCAAAAGCCTGCCGAAGGAAATCCATCATTGATCAATTTTGATGAGGTAACCACTTTGTTTCATGAATTCGGGCATACCCTTCATGGGTTGTTTGCCAATCAAAAATACGTGAGCCTCTCTGGTACAGCTGTTCCCAGGGATTTTGTTGAGTTTCCTTCACAGATAAATGAGCATTGTGTATTAGACCCTATTATATTAAAAAACTATGCATTGCACTATAAAACAAAAGAAGTAATTCCTTCGCAACTAATAGAAAAAATAAAAAAAGCTGAAACTTTCAATAAGGGCTATATCGTAACTGAACTATTGGCAGCGGCCACATTAGATATGGCTTGGCACAGTGTGGAAAACGCAGCAGATTTTAGTCCCACTTTAGATTTTGAAAAAACATCACTACAGCATTATGGGTTACTTGTAAACGAGGTACTCACAAGGTATCACACACCCTATTTTGCACATATCTGGGGTGGCGACTACTGTGCAGGTTATTATGCATATACCTGGAGCAAAACCTTAGATTATAATGCTTTTGATTGGTTAAAAAGAAATGGTGGCATGACAAGAGCCAATGGGGAACGGTTTAGAAAATATATTTTATCAGTAGGCAACAGTGTTGATTTAAAAAAAGCATTCAGGGATTTTATAGGGCATGATATGGAAGTTATGCCCTATTTAAAAAACGCCGGATTACTTGAATAATTGCTGCCCTTTCTTCAATGGCCTTTTGAATATGCTTATTGCTATTACCCTGATCTTCCAGCTTCATAGTATTGGATGTAGGTAACACCATTTGATTCGATTTTTTTATCCCTGTAGATATTAAAATATTTTTTGTTATTACGTGAAATAACCTAATTTTAGCACATCTTAATATCCCAATTGATATACAATTATATTTAAACCTATTAATCATTTCAAATCCTCAATATCATGGAACGCAGAAAATTTATGCAACAAAGTTTATTAGGAGCAAGTGCTTTTATTCCATTTGCCAATAACCTTTCTCCCTTAGAAAATAAAATACTTAAAGAAGATACAAAGCCATTCAAATGTGATTATGGATTTCATGATGGTACTTTCAAAAATTTGGCAGGGCCTGATTTTATTGAACAAATAAAATTTGGGCATAGCCAAGGCTTTAGGTCAATTGAAGACAATGGAATGATGGGTAGGTCTGCAGCAGACCAACAAAAAATTGGAGATACTTTGGCAAAATTAGGAATGCGCATGGGCGTGTTTGTAATTAGTTATGCTTCCAATGATACATTAGGACTAACCACTGGAAAAAAAGAGTGGATCGATAAGTTTACTGACACTTGCAAAACAGCTGTAGAAGTGGCCAAAAGGACCAATGCAAAATTTATGACCGTTGTACCTGGTTCTTTTGATAGATCAAAGTCTATGGGATATCAAACATCCAATGTGATTGAAGCAATGCGAAGAGGGGCTGAAATTTTTGAGAAACATAATTTAATAATGGTAATGGAACCATTGAGTGATTCTCCCAATCTGTTTTTAAGATTTTCAGATCAAACTTTCGAAATCTGTAGAGCGGTCAATAGTCCTTCCTGTAAAATTTTGTTTGACATGTATCACATGCAAAAAAATGAAGGTAACGTGATTAATAATATCAATAGTTCTTGGGATGAAATAGCCTATTTTCAAATAGGCAATAATCCGGGAAGAAAAGAACCAGGCACAGGAGAAATGGATTATAAAAATATCTTTAAATACATTTACGATAAGGGGTATAGAGGTATTTATGGAATGGAACATGGAATGGCAGGAAAAGAAAAAGAGGGCGAATTAGCACTTATTAAAGCATATAGAGATGCTGATAGTTTTTAATTCAGATCTATTAGTTTAGTGATTAAGTATATAAGAAAGCCGACTCTTTTTTTTAAGCCAGCTTCTACCTATAACACATCAAAACCCTTACTTAGTAAGGGTTTTGATGTGTTATAGGTGTATGTTTTTACCCCTTACTTTTCGATACATAAAAACCTCGCCCCTACTGGGTTTGATTACAAATATATAAAATGAATAGCGAGCAAGTTAGCTCGCCGGTGATTTCGCCCATGAAATCAATTTTGGCTATTATTTATGATAATACCAACCAACTATGACTTTGTAACTTGCCTTATTTGATTCTTTTTCAAATAAGCCTTGAACTGCTCATAGTTCGATACAGCACTCAGGGATACCATGCGGTGAAAAAACAAAATAAACACCGCAATTTTGCGGTAAATAAATCATATAGTTACCGCAAAAAAGTATTGGACAATGGCTAAATCTATTGAACCACTATTTCCCGTTTCACCATAAAATTAAATACCTGCTTTGCCAGGTATTCATATCCATCCTTGTTAGGATGAACGCCATCACTGATCGTCATTAAATTCGTTTTTCCTTTAAATGGCTTAGTCAGGTCTAGGAAAAATAAGTGTTCATTTTTCGCAATTTTTTTTATTTTTTTTCGCAATTCCCATATCCTAGGCCGCCTTAAAGAAAGATCTTCTTTTCTTTCGGAGCTTAATCCATCTGTCTGGATCACCATATCTAAAGGACTACAGATAATAATCCTGCAAGTAGGATTTATTTTTCTAATGGCTGCAACATAATCTGAATAGTCTTTTTCAAACTCGTTGATATGTTCCCAGTTAAAACGTGGCTGACCAACCGTTTCATTGGTACCCGCTTTAATTATCACTATGTCCGGGGGGAAATTCTTTAGCGAATCCAATACCCGCCATAGATTGGGCTTTCCAAACCTGAGCACGGTAGCACCTCCAACTCCGAAATTTTTAATTTCATAGTTACTATATCCATTTTCTTTCAGCAATGCAGTTAATACAGCGGGGTATGATGCTACTTCAGGATTCGTAAGCCTTGCGCCTGCGGTAATGCTGTTTCCAATGCAGGCAATCATGGTCTTTTTAATCTGTGCCTTTCCATTCAATGAATAAAAAAAGCATACATAAATGACTGTTAATCGCCATAGAAAACGGATAAATATATCGAAATCTACTTTTTTTGACATCCTATTTGAAAATTTCAAGTCAACACTGTTAATAAATATATTTTTTGTGCCCTTTCAAGTAAGGCGATATGCACTTTTTTTCTTTGTCATCTTATCAGTTATTCCCTATACTTCAGTACATAACTAATGGTTGATTCACCTCCATAAATATTGCAACCGGATGCAACATATAACCAGGCAGGTTTTCCTTCCTTCATCAAAACTTGTGGCCTTTCAAACTTCATACTGCTTTTTGGACCATAGTACCACTTTGGTTTTAGTGATGCAGTATCAGATAAATATTCCTTTATTAAATGATAACCGGCTTCATAGGAATTGAAATGAATACCGTCGTCTGATTTCCACAATAAGCCTCCGCCTTTTTTTAAAATGCCATCATTATCGGTTGTTAACAAACAAATCTGGTTGTTCAAGACAAAAGCATATCCATCTTCTATGCGAAGGTTATTAGCAGTAACCGGAAAAGGAACTTGTACATAGGGTCCAGTAATATTTTCAGCTATTGCAACACCCATTTTGGCATCCTGAGATTTAAAATATAAAAAATAACCACCTTTATAAGGAAGCAGAGCGGGGTTGACAACTCCATTTTTAGCGTTGAAGTTCCAATAGTCTGAATTTTTTGGAGGCGTGAGTATTTTGCCATCCCCATTTACTTTCAACCATGGGCCGTTCAGGCTTTTAGAAACAGCCATCCCAATATTCTGATTAGCAGGATGTGGCGGTTGATGATAATCGTTATTGGCGATATATAATAATACATATTGGTTACCAACTTTGTAAATGGTAGGGTTATGCATCCCATATTTATCCCAGGTATTTTCTCCGCTACCCTGTAACGCAATTTCAGAAAATCGAAAGGGGCCTGCAGGACTATCACCCACATAATGGGCAATTTCTGAATGTGAGCGCCAGCCCGGATCAACCCCATATTGCTTCGGCCATCGGGATGCAAATAAATGAACTTTTCCATTGTCTTCTGCTATGGGTGAAGTACACCAAATATGATAACCGGCTTCCTGGATAGCAACACCTTTGAATTCCCAATGATCAGCAAATGATTTTTTTGACACAAAATCTACCTGGCTAAATACATCAGTACATTGCTGCAATATCATTGTTGCAATTAGAAATGATTTGGAAATTAATTTCAAATGATGGCTCATTTTTTTTTCTTTTTAATTCTTAATTTATTCAATACAGTGCAAACTGTTTAATAAATGACTGACCAATTGATTTCGTAATAACCAACCTGGCTTTTTCGCAGGAAACAGTTGCCGGCAATAGCTTAATAAACTTGTGACCAATGGAAGTTCCAGCAACAATCGTTTCCCATTCCCGCTTCCGGTAAACTTGTACGATAAATTCCCTTACCCGTTGTCCATTTTTGACTTCTTCTTCAATAACAACCTGGTTAAATGATTTGCCGGCTGGTATTTTTATTACTAATTCTTTGCTGTTACCGCTTGTGCCTGCAATGAAACGATTGAACCGGTTTTTGATTTCATCACCAAATGCTTTTAAGGTATCAGCATCCTGCCGGGGAATTAATCCATCCGCATTGGGAGTAAGCCCCAATATGAGGGTTGCATTATGACCTACGGATCCATAATACATGTCCACTAATTTTTGAACTGGAAAAATATTGGCCTCATCGTCTGGCTCCCAAAACCATTCATGGCGACCTTTATAACCTCTTAAGGGAGCATCTGCCATGGCAGGCATATAATACTGACCATTCTCATTCCCATATTTAATTGGATAGAAATTTTCCTTAGCACCGCTATACTGAAAAAAGGAGGGATAATTAAATGTAGCCCAACAGGGATAAGGCACCGTGCCAGATTCAGAGCCACCCCAACGAACATCTGCACGCTGCAGGTTATGATAGAAGATGGCATCCGGTTGGTATTTTGTTGCAATGGGTAAAATATCCGGACCACCCTGTTCCGGGCCGTGTGCGCCACCATCAAACCAGATAAAAAAGAATTTGCCATATCTGCTTAAAAGCTCTGTTGTCATCCGCTCACAATAGGTGTTATAATATCGCTGCCGTTGTTTTGCAAATTCAGTATCACCTTGCATTGAAAAATCATAAATACCCATAAAGGAGTTCCATCTTATTCCAATATAAATAGCCGGTTTAAGTCCATATTTCTCACAGGAGTTAACAAAGTCCCGGAGAATATCCCCTTTGCCATTTTTCCATTTAAGTGCTTTTAAGGAATAGGGGTTTACATCGCTTTGATACAAAGCAAAACCTGTTTCATGCGTTACCGTTAGAATGGCAAAAGTTGCCCCTGCCGCTTTTGCCGACTGTATCCATTGGTCGGTATTGAGTTGTTGCGGATTAAAAATATTATAATCGGCGATGGGGGTAATCCGGTTAACTGCCTGGTTGTATTTTTTGTTATCGAACACATGAAGATCATAATGAAATACAACACCCAATTCAGCTTGTTGCCACGCAAGCTGTTGAGCTGTAGGAAGGGGTATCTGGGCCTTCGCTTTATCAAACATTGCTATAAGACATATAAGCATTAGAAGAATTACTTTTTTCAGCCTTTTACTAAATGATCTAATACTTAAATACCAATTCATGCTTCGTAGTTTATTTTATTTATTTTGATTTCACTTTATACCTTATCAGTTAACATTCGTCGCCATTGATTTGTATCCAGTTCTTTGGGATTGAAGATTGAAAGATCCGGATGGTAATTCCAGTTTTCCCTGAAATTATATCCCGGCTCGAAAACCGGCATGTCGAAATGAATTAAGGCTCCTATTTCAGGATTTGCCCATTATAATTGAGCCTTCGACGGAACAAGGAAGGTATCGTCAGGCCATGGGGTAAGTTTCCCCGTTTTTTTATAATAAGGTCTTAAGGCCCCAGCCCCCCGGAGATAATTACCTAATCTCGAAGCCAGCTCTTTTACTTTCTCCGGATTTTCTTCTGCCAGATTATTATGTTCCCCAATATCTTTATCTATATTGAATAATTCAAAATGCTGATCTTCATACCAATAAATAAGTTTCCAGGCACTGCTCCGAATGGTACTTGTCGACCCGATGCCCGGACCATGGGGACCCCATTTGTTCGGAAAATGCCAGAACAAGTCGCGGCCAATTGCCGTCGTTCCATTTTTTTTCAACATGGGCACAAAACTTTTTCCGTCTACCAATTGGATGGTTTTATATTTTTTTACTCCTGCTATTTCGAGGAT
>JBIKOV010000383.1:0-4581 GCA_044357815.1 Ferruginibacter sp.
ACCCTGCCTCCAACAATAGTTATTTAAGCCTCGGAACGGTGCAATTGGTGAGCGTGCCTTATGCCATCAATGCAGTTACTGCAGCCAATGCCTTAACCGTTACTACCAATGCTAATTTAACCGGTGTGGTAACCAGTACTGGAAACCTAACCAGTCTTGCAGCATCGCCGGCTTTAACCGGTGTGCCTACTGCGCCAACCGCTGCTCCAGGAACCAATACCACACAAATTGCCACCACCGAATTTGTAAAAGCTGCTGGCTTAACTGGAGCAAAAGGAGCGCAAGGATTGGCAGGTGCAGATGGTGCAGCGGGTGCGCAGGGTATACAAGGATTAACTGGTGCAACTGGAGCAACAGGAACAGCAGGAGTAGCGGGAGCCCAGGGAATACAGGGATTAACAGGAGCTGCCGGAGCGCAGGGTATACAAGGATATACAGGAGCAGCCGGAGCCCAGGGAATACAAGGCACTCCGGGCACAGCGGGTGCTCAAGGAGCAACTAGCTCAGTGGCAAATGTTGGCACGATCAGCAACAGCTCAATGGTGAACGGCGCCAGCATCGGTTCGGATGGGGTATTAAGTTTAGCGCCAGCAGATGGAACGAATGGTGGAATTGTAACCAATGCTGCTCAAACATTTGCAGGCCCCAAAACATTCAGTGGAAATATCATTACCATAGGCACTTTGACTGCTGGTACAATTACCTACCCAAATACTGCAGGCACCAACGGGTACTATTTAAAAACAGACGGATCTGGATCTGCCAGTTGGCAACCAGTTGCTGTCGGAGGTGTAACACCAATAGCCAATGGCGGAACCGGCTTAACGGCTGTCGGAATAAATGGTCAGGTGCTAACATCCAATGGATCTAGTTTGTCTTGGGCTAGTCCTGCAGCATCAGGGATCACTTCATTAAACGGTTCTACCGCTTCGACTCAAACATTTGCAGCGCCAGGAACTGCCGGATTAGCACCTGCCTGGTCAACTGCCAGCGATGCTCATACTTTAAATATTCCCCTGGCAGCAACTACATCTGTTATAGCAGGCTTATTAAGTAAGGCAGATTATGACAATTTTAGTGCTGCCTATAACAATAGAATCAGCAGTGTAACTACCATCGGGGCTTCTGGCCCTGCCACACTGGTTTCCAATGTTTTAAATATTCCAAGTCCTAGCTTAGATGAATTAGCCGGAACAAAGGCAATGAATAGAGTCTATGCAGGCCCTGCTTCAGGTGCAGATGCAATCCCTACCTTTAGAGCATTGGTGGCTGCCGATTTTCCAATAATGAACCAAAATACTTCAGGCAATGCGGCAACGGCAACATCCGCGACAACTGCGACCAATGTTTCGGGAACGGTAGCAGTGGTTAATGGAGGAACAGGAGCTACCACGCTTACCGGATTAGTAAAAGGAAATGGGACAGGTACAATGACAGCTGCAGTAGCGGGAACAGATTATTTAGCACCTAATGGTAGCGCAGCACTTTTAACCAGTTGGCCAACATTAAATCAAAATACTTCAGGCAATGCGGCAACGGCAACATCCGCTACTAATATTTCAGGAACAGTTGCTCCTGCAAATGGGGGTACAGGCATTGTTAACAACGCAGCAATGACTGTTACCGGTGCAGGTAATTTTGCCTACACAAGAACATTAACAGCAGCAACTAATGTAACCTTTCCCACTACAGGAACGCTGGCTACCCGTGCCGGATCAGAAACTTTAACAAATAAAACCTTAACTGCACCTGTAATGACTACCCCAGTTTTAGGTGTGGCAAGCGCAACAAGTATTGCAGTGGGTATTGTGACAGCAAATGCCTCTGCTATTGTTGATATTACTTCTACTACGAAAGGGTTTTTACCACCACGAATGAAAAATTTTCAAAGAAATGCTATTTCATCACCTGTAGCAGGATTAGTTGTATGGTGTAGTGATTGTAGTTTATCCGGCGAATTGCAAGTGTATAATGGTACTACTTGGACTAATTTAATTGGTGGTTCCCGTACATTAGCGATAGGAGACACTTATCAAGGAGGAATTATAGCATATATTTTAGTACCGGGTGACCCCGGTTATGATGCAAATGTGCAACATGGTTTAATTGCAGCGACTTCGGATCAAAGTACAGGAATTAGGTGGCACAATGGCTCTTATACCATAACAACAGCAACAGCAACTGCAATAGGTACAGGCTTAACTAATACAAATACAATAATAGCATCTCAAGGTGGAACAGCTACAAGTTATGCTGCAGGATTAGCAAGAGCCTACACTGTGGGAGGGTATAGCGATTGGTATTTACCAAGTAAAAATGAGTTGAATAAATTGTGGGTAAATTGGGAAGCGGTTGGCCTTACTGGCAGCAGCTACTATTGGAGTTCCTCCGAGACCAGTGATATGAACGCCTGGCTCCTTTCCTTTCCCGATAGCTCCCTTTCTTCCCGCCCTAAGCATGACGCAGTCAGAGTCCGTGCGGTTAGGGCTTTTTAATTATTTATCTCCCGATGGTTATCGGGAGTAACTATTTAAATAATACCGCGCAGCGGACGGTTTTTAAATTTGAATGACCTGTAAGTTGTCTTAGTGATTAATCTTTTTGATTCTTTGAGAATTTTAACTGAAAACTGAAAGTTCTTATTTGATAAATGAATAATTGAATAAATGAATAATGAATAGATGATAATTGGGTAACTGATAACTGGTTAACTGAAAACTGAAAGTTCTTATTTGATAAATGAATAATTTAATAATGGATAGATGATAATGGATAAATGATTAATAGATCTAAACCACTAAACTTCTAAACCACTAAACTCTAAACCCTAAACACGAATTTAAAAGAACCAATAATAATAAAACTCCACAAAACCATGCATTTAATATCGCATTTAAAAACCAAAGCAGTTATAATTTTAACGCTTATTGCCATTAGCTTTTCCGCCTATGCCCAGGCGCCTAATTTATTGAACTACCAGGGGGTGGCACGTAATGCAGTGGGTAATCCTTTACCTAACCAGTCGATGAACCTTCGGCTTTCTGTTCATCACCTTTCGCCTGCTGGCGCGGTTGAGTATACAGAAACCCGTGTTATTAAAACCAATCTGGGCGGCTTATTTTCCGTACAGATCGGAAGTGCGGGGGCTACCAGCACTGCGGGAACTATTGGTGGCGTAAACTGGCTTTCCGGAGATAAATTTTTGCAGGTGGAAATTGACCCTGCCTCTAACAATAGTTATTTAAGCCTTGGAACGGTGCAATTGGTGAGCGTGCCTTATGCCATCAATGCAAGTTCTGCCAGTACAGCTGTTAACCTTTCCGGAATCGTTTCCATTGCCAATGGAGGTACGGGTGCTACTACGGCTGAAGCTGCTAAAACGAGCTTGAGCTTAGGCAATCTGGATAATACCAGCGATTTATTAAAACCCATTAGCAGCGCTACGCAGACGGCGCTCGATGCAAAAGCAACTGCCGCTTCGGTAGCACAAAAGGAAAATAGTTCCAATAAATCAACCGATATTAATTTAGGAAACAGTGATGATTTGTACCCCACCCAAAAAGCAGTGAAGGATTATATTGCTGCCAATACCTCTTCTGTAGGGGTAGCGGATGGAAGTATCACCAATGCAAAAATAGCATCCGGTATAAGTGCAGCCAAAGTGGGCTTGGGCAATGTGGATAATACCAGCGATTTATTAAAACCCATTAGCAGCGCTACCCAGACGGCGCTCGATGCAAAAGCAACTGCCGCTTCGGTAGCACAAAAGGAAAATCTTTCCAATAAATCAACCGATGTTAATTTAGGAAACAGCGATGATTTGTACCCCACCCAAAAAGCAGTGAAGGATTATATTGCTGCCAATACCTCTTCTGTAGGGGTAGGAGATGGAAGTATCACCAATGCAAAAATAGCATCCGGTATCAGCGCGGCCAAAGTAGGCTTAGGCAATGTGGATAATACCAGCGATTTATTAAAACCCATTAGCAGCGCTACCCAGACGGCGCTCGATGCAAAAGCAACTGCCGCTTCGGTATCACTAAAGGAAAATCTTTCCAATAAATCAACCGATGTTAATTTAGGAAACAGCGATGATTTGTACCCCACCCAAAAAGCGGTGAAGGCTTATATTGCTGCCAATACCTCCTCAGTAGGTGTAGCTGATGGAAGTATTACCAATGCAAAAATAGCATCCGGTATCAGCGCGGCCAAAGTGGGCTTAGGCAATGTGGATAATACCAGCGATTTATTAAAACCCATTAGCACCGCCTCACAAACCGCAATCAATACAAAAGAAAATAGTGCTAACAAATCTACCGCCGCTGATTTAGGTGGCATTGCACCTAGTGATATTTTATTTCCTACACAGAAGGCAGTACAAAATTATATTGCAAGCGCTTCCTTATCTGCAAGCATCGCAGATGGCGCGGTTACCACTTTGAAGTTGGCTGACCTCAGTGTTACCAATGCTAAAATCAATGATGTAAATGGTTCAAAAGTAACCGGTAATATCAGTGGCAATGCAGCCAATGTAACGGGTGTAATTGCTGTAGCCAATGGCGGTACCGGGGCAAGTACCTT
>JBIKOV010000257.1:0-4567 GCA_044357815.1 Ferruginibacter sp.
CGGACAAATAATCACTGCCTTTCCATTAGGCTGTGCAGGCTTAAAAACTGTAATAGAAGGCACACTCACCTTTGCGATTCGAGTTACATTATCCTTGAATGTTGAGCTTTCCTTGTTGGGCGCTGCAATGGAATTGGGCACCCCATTTTTATACAAGGGCATTTCAGTAAAATTTTGACCCACTACTTTTGTAAAGATGAATGCAGACATTAAGATGATTAAATTTTTCATTATTTGAAATATTATAAATTAAAATTATCAATATTTTTCGGACTATTCAAAACCATTGATACAATCGAGCTGTAAACTGCTATTTTTAAAGGTTAATAAATGGTAAATAACTATATTATAGGGAATCTTTACCCCCTTTTTAATAGCATCAAAGCCGAAATGAACTGATATATAATTAATTTTAATAACTTGTATATTTTGGCTAATCAAATTCAAAAAAAGCCATCGAAACTACAATACAATAATTTTCAAGCCTAATAGCTAGAGATCGTTTATTTTCGCAGTCAAATTAAAAAAGCAATAAAAGCTGACAGTTTCTGTAAATTCATTCGGAGATTATAATTTACTATATGAAAATCTATAAAACCAATTCGGGGAATGTAATAGAACATCAGGAAGTATATTATTTATTACCTTCAACCAACTGGGACCATTTTATTAATCGTGATAATTTATACCAGCTGCTTAGCTCAGAAATACTATCCAATACAAAACTGGTAAGTTTTGAATGGCTAAATGAACAGACTATTCTAGCACCCATTGATCAACAAGAAATTTGGGCTGCCGGGGTTACTTATTTAAGGAGTCGTCATGCAAGGGTGGAAGAATCCAAGGATTCGGGAGGTGGCACTTTTTATGATAAGGTATATGATGCTCCAAGACCGGAGATATTTTTTAAAGCAACTTCACAAAGAACCGTTGGGCAAAATGGTTTAGTAAGAATAAGGAAAGATTCCACCTGGGACGTTCCAGAGCCAGAACTTACATTGTTCATTACCACATCTGGCAACATTGTTGGATATACTATTGGCAATGACATGAGCTCCAGGAGCATTGAAGGAGAGAATCCACTGTATTTGCCTCAGGCCAAAATGTATGATGGATGTGCTGCTTTAGGTCCTTGTATTTATGTGCCGTCGCAACCCATTTCCCCAGAGACCACCATTGAGATTTCTATCGAAAGAAATAATATAGTGATGTACGCAGATCGTATTGCCATCAGCCAAATGAAAAGACAACATACCGATTTGGTCAGCTACTTATATAAAGAATGCTCGTTTCCATACGGATGTTTTTTAATGACGGGCACAGGTATTGTACCACCCAATAGTTTTACCCTTCAAAGCGGTGATAGCATTATTATAACCATTGAACATATTGGAACACTAAAAAACAAAGTTGCCTAATGAATACACACGGAAAAAACATCATCGGAAATAATCTTTCTGCAATGGGTACTAGCAGTTTTAATGCCTACGACGTTGCAGCAAATACACTGCTACCTGCAACATTTTATGAGGCCACGCCTACAGAAATCAATGCTGCTATTTTATTAGCATCCGAAGCCTTTGGTGAATATAAAAATAAAACAGGCAAGGAAAAAGCAGCATTCCTTGAATGCATTGCTACAGAAATAGAAGCGCTGGAAATGGAGTTGATAGAAACAGCGAGTAAAGAAACAGGTTTGCCGTTGGCAAGGATTACTGGTGAAAGAGGGAGAACTACTGGACAGTTACGTCTTTTTGCCTCCCAGCTAACCGAAGGGTCATGGGTAAACGCCATCATTGACAAGGCGCTTCCTGAAAGAAAACCTTTGCCCCGTGTAGATATTCGACAAATGCAAATTGCCATAGGACCAGTTGCCGTTTTTGGAGCTAGTAATTTCCCATTGGCATTTTCTGTTGCCGGAGGCGACACCGTATCTGCACTAGCCGCAGGTTGTACAGTAGTTTTTAAAGCTCATCCGGCTCATCCAGCTACTTGCGAATTGGTAGGAACTGCCATAATCCGTGCAGCTCAAAAATGCAATATGCCAGAAGGTGTATTTTCGATGGTACATGGTATCAGTCACCAGGTAGGACATGCACTTGTAACCCATCCAATGATAAAAGCGGTAGGTTTTACCGGTTCATTAAAAGGTGGTAAGGCTTTGTATGATGCAGCAGTGAAACGCGAATCTCCCATTCCTGTATATGCAGAAATGAGTAGTGTAAATCCGGTTGTTTTTTTACCGGAAATACTAATGCAAAAAGCGGGCGATTTAGCCGAAGCCTTTGCAGGTTCCATCGTAATGGGTGGTGGACAATTTTGTACCAACCCTGGCATCTTTTTATTATTAAAGAATGAATCTTCCACCAATTTCATTCAATTACTAACCGCTGCCCTTACTGCAAAACCAAGTGTAGCTTTACTTACCAATGGTATTACAGATGCCTATTACCAAGGCATTACCCATCAACGAAATACGGAAGGTGCCATTGGTTTGACTGCATTTGATGCCAACACTCCACAACCCCATTTGTTACAAATAGATGCTCAAATGCTGATTAGCAACCCGTCATTGACAGAAGAAGTTTTCGGACCTTCATCGGTAGCAATCATTGCAAAAGACATGAACGAGCTAATAGAATGTATCATACATTTAAAAGGACAGCTGACAGCCAGCCTACATGGCACAGAAGATGAATTGAAAAATGCAGGTGTTCTAATCGATTTGCTGCAAGAAAAAGCAGGCAGACTCTGTATCAATGGATTTCCGACTGGAGTGGAAGTAGGCAATGCAATGGTGCATGGTGGCCCCTACCCGGCTACCAGCGATTCGCGAAGCACCTCTGTTGGAACACAAGCCATCTATCGATTTACCCGTCCATTTTGCTACCAGGAATTTCCCGACCATTTGTTACCAGATGCGCTAAAAGAATCCAATCCATTACAAATAAGCAGATTGGTAAATGGAATTCGGCCTTAATAATTTTTTGAATTATCCAATGACAAATTGATTTAAATTATAGTAGCGCTAAAAAATCAGATTTCCTCAAGGAATTGGGGGCAAACAATTAAGGCAGGTGAATCAGAACTAATTTGAATCGTACAATACTTTAAAACAATACTGCCCCCTTTCCATTAAGGGGGCAGTATTGTTTAGGAATAAAAAGGAACCTATTAATTTAAAAACTTAAAAGAAAGTTACCTTCAATAATAATTAATTATTTTTTAGAAAATGACACTGCAGCCTTGTCCAAAAATTCAGCAGAAGGAGTACTGCCATTGGTTATGACCACTCTGTATTTGAAGGTTACCGATTTACCCGCTTCTAAAGCAAAATTTAATTTTTCCTTTCCACCACTTAATGGTTCTTGACCAAGCGAATTAGCAGCAAACAAACCATATCCTCGGGCATGCCAATAAGTAGGATATCCAGGATTTGTTGGATGATCAATAATAGCGATAGAAACCAATTCTCCATTTTTTTTTCCATACATCATACACCAGGTACCCCTGGTACCCCATACATCATTTCCGACAATACCTTTACTGGAAAGAAAAGTTCCGGTAACCCCTTCATTATTCAATACAGCTACTTTAGTTGCAACTCCATTGGCATCGGTAAAAATCTCCGCTTTTTGAGAAGGAATTTCCAACTCCCTAGCAACACGAATTCCCATAAAGCCTTCCTTATTGTCTTTGAAGCTGACTTTTTCCTGCTGTGCAGTGAGCGTAGTAGCCCGATCAATGGTCCTGCTATTGTCATCCCCGCTAAAGGTTAAAGTGGTTAATTCCTTGAGTAAAATTTTCCCCGAAATGTCGACCCAATTGGAAGTCACCACCAATACCCCTTGTTTCACTCCGTCTTTTACACTCACAATTTTTTGATGCCGGACACTGCCGTACTTTGGTTTATCAATTGCAGGAATGGCATCCGAATTATTCCAAAAATCCAATCCGTTTACATCTCCGTAATTCAACCACATACCAATATGATGTGGATGATCGGTTCTTTCATTAGCTCGGGGAGCTAGTGGAAAACCACGGGTAACTTTAATACCAGAAGCAGTTTGAAGCGGAAACAATACGGGTTTATCAATCTTTGGGTCATATATATAAGCGGTAAAAAAATTACCCCCTACTAATACCTCCACCTTTTTTTCATTTTCTTTTTGAACAAACTTCACTTGTTGCTGGGAGAATGCATTGGAAAAGAAAAAAAACATACTGCACCACAAGAAAATACTTTTAATAAATGGCATCTTTAATTTTTATTTACTTGTCTAGAGAATAATTTTTAAATGGTTCAAAAGGTTTACCCCCTACCATTACTTCCTGTGTTTTTTCATCAAAGGTTACTTTACGACCGCTAAGCACAGCAGCATTGGTCATGATAGTAGCAATTGAATGACTATAGCCAGCTTCAACAGGAGCATTGGGTGTTTTGCGACTACGCACACATTCCATCCAATTTCGGACATGGCTAGAGGTTAACTTGTCGCCCCCAGTGTTTGCAGAGGAAATAACAGGTTCTACTATAGAAAGCTTAGATTCTGGCAATAAAAAGGAT
>JBIKOV010000258.1:0-4539 GCA_044357815.1 Ferruginibacter sp.
CCTAGTACCCCGTGATGTTGCATCTAGGGCCGCTAAAGAGCGTTGTGATGAGGGGTATGGAGTAGGGACCACTAAACTAGCGGTGTACCTAGATTTTGCTGATGCAATCGTTCGGTATGGCAAAATTGAAGCGGGTAAAATGGGGGATCATACTGCCAGTGAAGCTTCTTTAATTCAACTTGGTAAGGATGTGGTAAAAGAAAAATATGGCAATCTTTTTGCCATGTACGAAAAAATCACTGGCGAAAACCCATACGATATGCCTATGAGAATATACCCTGCAGTGCATTATGTGATGGGTGGTTTATGGGTGGATTATGAATTGCAAACAACTGTTAAAGGATTATATGCATTAGGAGAAGCTAATTTCAGCGACCATGGGGCCAATCGCCTCGGTGCTTCTGCACTAATGCAGGGTTTGGCAGATGGCTATTTTGTAATCCCCTATACCTTGGGGAATTATCTAGCAGATGAAATTCGTACCGCTAGCATTTCTACTGATCATCCAGCTTTTACTGAAACGCAGCAGGCGGTAAGTGATCGTATCAATACCTTAATGAATATTAAAGGAAAGCAAACGGTAGAAAGCTTCCATAAGCGCCTTGGGTTGATCATGTGGGATAAATGTGGTATGGCGCGTAATGAAAAGGGACTCACCGAAGCCATTGCCGATATTCAAGCGTTGAAAAAAGAATTCTGGTCCGATGTTAGGATTCCAGGCGAAATTAATAGCATGAATCCTGAATTGGATAAGGCAGGTAGGGTAGCTGATTTTATTGAACTCGGTGAGTTGATGTGTAAAGATGCACTAGTGCGTAATGAAAGTTGTGGAGGACATTTCAGAGAAGAATCTCAGACCGAAGATGGCGAAGCCAAACGCGATGATGAAAATTTTAGATTCGTATCAGCATGGGAATACATGGGGGAAAGTGATTGGAAATTAAATAAGGAAGAACTCAATTTTGAAATTGTAAAACCAAGCCAACGGAGTTACAAATAAGGATCACATAACTATTCAACAACTTAACCATTCGATAATGGAACATTACAATATGAATCTGACGTTAAAAGTTTGGCGTCAAAAAAACAACCAGGCAGCGGGTTCTTTAGAAACCTATCAGGTAAAAGAGATATCCTCTGAAATGTCTTTTCTGGAGATGTTTGATGTGTTAAATGAGCAGCTGATAGTAGCGGGGGATGAACCAATTGCATTTGACCACGATTGCCGCGAAGGTATCTGTGGAATGTGTAGTATGCACATCAATGGGAGGGCGCATGGGCCTTGGACCAGTAACACCACTTGTCAGCTTCATATGCGTGCGTTTAAGGATGGTGATACCATTGTAGTGGAGCCATGGCGTAGCAAAGCTTTTCCTGTGGTAAAGGATCTGATGGTGGACAGAAGTGCTTTTGATAGAGTCATTCAAGCCGGTGGTTTTATTTCAGTAAATACGGGTAATGCAGTGGATGCCAACTGTTTACCAATTGATAAAAAAGATGCAGACGATGCATTTATGGCTGCTTCTTGTATCGGTTGTGGCGCATGTGTAGCAACTTGTGTTAATAGTAGTGCCATGTTGTTTGTGAGCGCAAAGGTTTCTCAACTAGCTTTATTACCTCAAGGTGCACCCGAACGTGAGTCAAGGGTTTTAAATATGGTAGCGCAAATGGATAAGGAAAATTTTGGTAACTGTACCAATACCTATGCTTGTGAAGCGGAATGTCCAAAAGGTATTTCTGTGGCCAATATTGCCCGCATGAATAAAGAGTACCTACATGCCGGTTTAACCACCGAGTCGTAGTAGGTAGCTAAAGGATATTTTAAAAACCTTCTTACGTGGAGGTTTTGGTGAAGGAGTTGATAGGAATGAAAAATAACGGAGGTTACCTTAAAATAAAAAATTAATAAAAAAGCGTTCCAGCTAACTGGAACGCTTTTTTAAGTTAAATATGTTTAGCAAATTTATCCAAACAATCCACCTTTCTTGAAAACACCCACTCCTTCACCAATTTTAAATCCATTTTGATATACTTCGATTTTATAGTTACCAGTGGCAAAATTTGAATTCTGTTTCCAGTCAAAACTTACTGTTTGGCGTTGCCCCTGTGTGTAATTGATCTCAATTTTATGGGTGAAAAATTTCTCAACTCCATCGCGAGTGGTAAATTTTCCTGAGCCAAGTGCTTCTACAACTATTGGCTTGCCGTCAGGTGCTGAGATGGAAATATAAAGCTCCTTCGGTCCAGAAGTACTGATTCGGTTTTCATCCAAATCAAAAGTGATTCGAAGCTTATCTACTTTTTTTGCAGTAGTGGTTTGTTTTTCTTTCCCATTTTTCCTTTCATTTACTCCCGAAATATTAAAATTGGAAGCGTGTAGAGTAGATCCTACATTGATAAGGTCTTCTTTTTCTTTAATGACAGTTTTTGCTGATTCAAGATTTTGTTCCACCACCACTTTTTCCTCCGTTACCGCTTGTTTTTCTTTGGTTAACTGGATGTTTTGGCCTTTTAGGATCTCAACCTGTTCTTTGTAGCCTTGGATATCTGTGTTAAGGGATGCGATCAGTTGCTTAGCCTCCCTTAGTTCAGCCTTGGTAGCATTTGCGTTGGAAAGCAAACTTTGAATACGTTCTTTCTTCTGTGCAATTTCCCTATCCTTTGTAGTGATGATACTGTCTTTTTTCGCATTGGTAGTTTTTAAAAGATCAAAGCGCATCGTTGCATCATCGAGTAAACTTTGAAGTGTATCTTTTTCAGTAACTACTACGGCGTATTGGGTGTCTTTTTGCAATAAGATCTCTTTTGTTTGTCCTTTATCCCATATAATATAGCCCCAGGTACCTAGTAATGCAATTACAAGTATAATCGTGATAATATTACGCCTGTCTTTCTTTTCGGGCTGCGGAAATACAGGAGGGTGGTCTTCTGCGGATGGGAAATTTTCAAATGCCATGATGTTTTTTTTATAAAATGATTGGTTAAAGTTTTTAAAAGTAAAGAATTAAATAATGGGTTGGTCTCTACAAATTTATATTTCAAAGTTATAGGTATTTGCTAAAATCATGCCAAAGACATTAAATATCAATACTCAAGGGTTTAATAGAAGCAAAACATGATACCTTATTGTCGATAATTTTGAATGATATATTATATTAAAACAAATATAAAACTGCCGGTAAGCTTATTGTTGTTTTTTAAAAAAATATGCCGTTTGCCTGGTATCCATTTAAAAAATAGTGGTTGTTAGTGCAGTTGGTTAACATACCAATTAATAACTACTTAGTTTCCCAATCCTTCCTCCTCCACCTGCAAAAAACACTGCCTTTCCATTTTTCGCTTTTTGGCACACGTGAAAACTTTCTTTGCTAATCCATTCCCAGGTAATTCCATCATCTTTACTTAGATCCACCCCATTTAAGCCACAACTTAACCAGTTTTTTTTGCTAAGCCATTCAATGCAGCTTCGATATCCATGTGGCGGCGTTTGGGGGGCAAACCAGTCCTTACCTGCAGTGTTGGTGATGAAACAGTTGTTGGTGCTGGAGTCTTGTGTGGTGAAATCTCCTCCGACTACTATTAACATATTGCTGTTTTTTACACCGACCGAATTAGCCCCAGTAGTTTTTTTGCCTTGGACAAAGGGAAGTAGGATTTTTTTTGCCCCTATAAATAAGTGGCTACTATAACCACCACTAACAAAAATAGCCGCTTGCTGATTCAGTTTTCTGATATTGGTTCCACTGCTGGCAAAACAGGCTTCGCCACTGTCGGCAGTAGGTAAATTTGGTGCGGGAGTATTTTTCCAACTCATACCCCCATCAAAAGTTCGGGCTATGAAGAATTTACCTTCAATTGGGTCACCAATTACGATTCCATTCTTTTTATTCATAAATTCCATAGCATCCAAAAACATGGCGGATGCATTGTTTTCATATACTATCTTCCAGTTGGCACCCCCATCTGTGGTCCTTAGAAGGTAGGCTGGAGAGGAGATACCCATGATGATAGCAACTGAATCATTAAAGGCCTCGATATCCCGAAAATCTGTTTTTTCAAAACCTTTAACTATATTCCAAGTAAATGTTTTACCACTATCTAACGATTTACCTACCATGCCATTGCTGCCGCTTACCCATATTGTTCGGTCATTGACTACACTTAATCCCCGAAGGGAGGTTTGGGTGCCTGATGTGAGTAATTGAACCTTTTGAGCCAGTAAACCATCCATTGAAGACAGCAGGAAGAGAGAAAAAATAATTATTTTGTATTGATAGGCCATAAGTTGATTTTTGCAACTCAATTTATACACTAATTCTAAGTATTCTATTAAAATTTATTGTTTGGGCAGTGCTAATCCTTAAATATTCATTTGCTAGGGAATAAAATGACAGTTGCAATCAATTAGTGAAAATTGAATTAGACATTACTAAATTTTCAAATTTTTATTATGATACCTTATTGGATGAGCAGGACTCAATTGATGTTGGGGGATGAGAAAACACAGCAACTTATTAATAAAAATGTACTAGTAATTGG
>JBIKOV010000061.1:0-16002 GCA_044357815.1 Ferruginibacter sp.
CATAGTAGCACCCGCTTTCGCCCACTGCATTTGCAAATCAAGGCTATCTCGATATCCAGTATGTCCGCCCACTGCCACACCCTTTGAACGGGCATTTTGAATAATGCCACAACTTAGGTCCAAAAACTCCTTAGAAAAATATTGTTCAGGTATCCCGTAAGAAGTGGAGAGGTCATGCGGCCCAATCATAAGCCCGTCAACACCAGGCCCATCCAATGTTTGAATGTTAATATATTCATTCATCATTTCCACTCCCTTTTGACTTTCAATATTCAATACAAGTGAATGGTTTCTATTATTTTTAATCAAATATTGCTTTAACTCCTCTGATGGTTTTTCCTCACCATGTAGGATGCGCATCAATTTCTTGCCTTTTAGTGGCCTGTATTTTACAGCTCCTATCAAAGCAATCACATCATCCAATTCTTCAACATACGGAACTAAAATAGTACATGCCCCTGCATCTAAGGCCTGAGTAGCCAAAAAAGGGCTTGGCTCTAAAATTCGTACCAAAGGATTTACACCAGCGGCTTTAAAAGCATTACACATCCAGCTTAATGTTTCGGGATTATACTGAATATGTTCGTTGCAAAAAAATACAAAATCAAGTCCCAAACTAATCACAGAATCAAACATTTTGGGAGAGGTTGATGAAATCTGCGTTCCATAAACATGCTTACCCTCACGAAGGGCATTTCGGAAATCGTTTCCTACCATTGTTAATAAGGTTTAGGGTTTTGAATTGTAGGCAATAAAAGCCAACGTCTAAAATTTGTCTCTATTTTTAAACGCTCCTGCAAGTCCATGTATTTTAAAAAGCTCTGCCGCTATTTAAGGTAGAGCTCCATCCAATTATACCCCAGCCTTTTTCAGTACTGCTAATGTTTTTGCAAGTCCTGTTTTTGCAACAGTCAAAAGATCCTGCTTATAATAACTAGGATTATACATTTCAAGAGAAATAAAACCTTTATACCCTGTTGCTTTTAAATCCTTAAAGATTGAATCTAATGGCAATATTCCATCACCCGGATACACGCGATGTTCATCTCTTAAATCTTTAAACGCTGGTGTAGAAGGCGAATCATTGAATTGGAATATAGCAATGGCATCCCCTTTCAACATTTTCAATCCTTCAAAGCCACCACCACTAATATACATATGATACACATCTGGAATCACCCTAGCCATTGGATGATTTGCATCCATAGCAACACCTACAGCTTGACCCAAGGTTTTTATTGTAAAATATTTTACAAATACCAACGCCGGTTTAATATTATACTCCTTCAAACCAATTTCTATAATATCTCTATATCGCTCTGCTACCCACTTTTGATCAAAGTTTTCAGAAAGTTTATTGGGGATCGTTTGAATGTGCTCTGCGCCAATATCATGAGCCATACGCATACGACGGCGAGTTTCTGACAATGAACTATTAAATAATTCCATCGTGTCAGGAATGGCATTCCAGAGTCCAATTACACTGGGAACTTTAAGACCCAATTTTTTTATTTCTAAACCCAACTCTTTTAAATTTCCACCACTTTTTTCAAATTCTTCTAGTTCGTTATCCCAAGGTTCGAGGCCATCATAACCTGCCTCGGCTGCAATTTTTACTTTATCCCTAAGTGATGCAGGTCGAATGGTTGCCGTATCCAAACTAATTGGCCAAGGACTCGCACCATTTTGATATCTCTTTTCTTTTTTTTCAGCTGAAACAGTTTCAGCCATTGATAAATTAGGAAACGCAGTTGTTACTAAGCCAACTGCTGAACTCAATCCAATAAAATTTCTCCTTTTCATATTAGGTTATTTGTTTTTAAAAAATTTAAAACTACGTTTTCAAAATACTCAAAACAAGGTGGACCATCTGTTGAATTGAAAATCCATATTTAAAGATATGTTTTTATTTGTTTTGGCCTACAGGTTGCTCAGTTACTAAAAAAATTGAGCCGTTATAATTTAACAAATCGGATTTTGGTTTAGCCTATTCCCCATTCCTATTTTGAATTGGAGGCTGTAAGTTCTAACAAAGTTTGTTTTTCCCCGTCTTTTATTTGCCCTTCAATGTTTTATTGATGGTTTCAACCAGCCCTCCCTTTGAATAGTCGTGGCCCAATTGCCAAAACATGATGCCTCCTAACTTATATTGTAATACATATTTTGATTTTGCCTTGATGGAGCGATCGTCATCGAAGGTTGCATATATTTTTTTCGAAGGGTTAAATGCATAAGGAGCTTGTGCCATATCATCCCAGTAAAAATTAAAGCCTGTTTTTACAGCAATCCGTTTGGGAAATTCGTTGTAGCCAATGAAATCCTTGAATTTGCCATTTTGATATAAACCATTATTTTCTGAAGAAACAACTTCCCATGTTCGTGCATAAAAAGCTGCTCCAATAATCATCTTTTCGCTTGGCACGCCCAATTTTATCAAGTATT
This sequence comes from Ferruginibacter sp., assembly GCA_044357815.1. Classification (GTDB taxonomy): domain Bacteria; phylum Bacteroidota; class Bacteroidia; order Chitinophagales; family Chitinophagaceae; genus Ferruginibacter. The sequence goes on from JBIKOV010000061.1 coordinate 2,443, forward strand.
GAACACAATTGTCGGTAGATTCCTTTTGTTTTGAAGTGCTGAACAATGCGCTGTGATGTCCTGTAACAGTGGCGTTTCCGCTCACTAAGTCGTAGGTCATCAGATTCACATAATTTACATAGGGCATCACATCCTGCCAATCAATCGATTCTGCAATAAATTTTTGAAAGCCTCCTGCCGCAAACGTAATGGTATTTTTCTTGCCCAACTGTGTCCTTAACTCCTTTACCAAGTCTGTGAAATTGGATTTATCCTCGGGCGCATACCGATGGTTAGGATACCCCTCAATTGCAGGGTATTCCCAATCCAAATCTATTCCGTCTGAGCCAAAATAATCCGTCAATGATTTTACAGAAGCTGCGAAATTGCTTCTCCCCTCCTTAGTACTAAAGGCTTCCGAACAGGGTGCGCAACCACCCCAGCCTCCTAAGGAAAGTAACACTTTTAAATCTTTATGCTGGCTTTTCATGGATACCATCTTTCGAATAATAGCCGTATCCTTTTTACCTTGCAATTTTAATTCCCCTCCCTCCAGATGCCCAAAGCAATAGATAATATGTGTAAAGTTGACAGCATTAAATGAATCCAGCTTTTCCAGGGTTCCTGCATAATACGCTATGACTGCTTTTTTTTGAGCAACTACTGGGTTGAATAAAATTATTAATACAATAATTTGTCCAAGTAAAAACAAGCTGACTTTTTTCATTTTCACAAATATGATAAGATCAAATATAATTAATAAAATAAAACATTCGGACTTTAATACGCTTAGGCTAAAAGGGGTAGCAGCTATATCCTACGGATGATAATGGCCGATATTAAAAAATTATTAATACCTTGAGAAAAAAACTTTGCAATCAATGAAAAAATTAATTGGAATAGTAGCCCTATGCGCTTTGATTAGTCCTGTTATTGGACAAAAAATTAGTTCCGAGTTCATTTATGAAACGGCGCCATTCCCCTCTTGCCATGCATCTACTTTAGAAGAAACACCCCGTGGAATCATTGCTGCCTGGTTTGGAGGTACGGAAGAGAAAAATAAGGATGTAGGAATTTGGGTGAGTCGATTAGAAAAAGGAAAATGGACTGTTCCAGTAGAAGTGGCCAATGGGGTTCAAAATGAAACATTGCGTTACCCAACTTGGAATCCCGTTTTATTTAAAATGCCCAATAAAGAATTGATTTTATTTTACAAAGTGGGCCCTTCCCCATCTACGTGGTGGGGAATGCTGAAGCGATCCAAGGACAATGGCCTAACTTGGTCAGCGGCTGAAAAGCTGCCAGAAGGCATCTATGGACCAATCAAAAATAAACCTGTTTTACTCAAGAATGGCTCTTTGTTGTGTCCTACCTCCTCGGAAGACAATGGGTGGCGTGTACATTTTGAGATGACCAAAGATGGCGGTAAGACATGGACAAGGACCGAGGCGATCAATGATGGAAAGGAGTTTTCAGCAATTCAGCCTAGCGTGCTTTTTTTAAAAGATGGCCGATTACAATTGCTTTGCAGAAGTAAAAATGGCGTAGTATTGGAAGCGTTTTCTAATGACCTCGGTACGACTTGGTCTGCACTAAAGACGACGACTTTACCTAATCCAAATTCTGGTACCGATGCAGTAACCTTACAAGATGGTCGACATGTACTTGTATATAACCATGTAACTAAAGAATCTAGATCTTGGGGAGGAAGCAGGTCTCCTTTAAATGTGGTGATTTCAAAGGATGGACAACAGTGGGATGAGATTGCTATTTTAGAGAATGAGCCTAAAGCAGAATTTTCCTATCCTGCCGTTATTCAAACAAAAGATGGAAAAATTCACATTACCTATACTTGGAAACGTACCAAAATTAAACACGTTACAATTGAATTGTAATTGAAATAGAATACTTTATTTATCGCAAAATTTCTTTAATGGCTTCCTTATCAGGCAGCCATTTTTTTAGTGCCGCAATCAATACATCCAATTCTTTAATAGAAGTAAAAACAATTAGCGCGATACGAACTTTATTGATTAAAATAATAGCCCCGGTTGTTCCAAGCAACTAGGAGAGTAATGCTATATTTAACTTTAAAAATAGAGAATGAAAGATTTACATGTTAAGACAAAGATTAGCAGGCGAAAATTTATAGGAAATGCAAGTGTTGGCATGACAGCTATGGCAATAGCTCCTCACCATATATTTGCCAATGATCAGAATCTCAATACTAAAGTTCGCATCGGAATTATTGGCGGAAGTTTTGGAGCGAGTTTTTATTTTCATCAACATCCAAACTGCATCGTAGAAGCAGTGAGTGATTTGCGCAAGGATAGGCGAGAGCATCTAATGGAAGTTTATGGTTGTACAAAAAGTTATGACTCATTAGATCAGCTGCTACCTGATCCTAAAATTGATGCGGTTTTTATTGCCACTCCTGCTCCTGATCATGTAAAGCATGTCATAGCAGCCCTTGATGCGGGAAAGCATGTATTGTGTGCCGTTCCAGCTGCAATGACTGTAGAAGATTGTTACAAACTTAGGGATGCTGTGCGCAGAACAGGGCTTACGTATATGATGGCAGAAACCAGCGTGTATAGACAAAATACAATCTCGGTTAGACAATTTCACAAAGAAGGAAAATTTGGTGAAATATTTAGTGCTGCGGCTGAGTATAATCATCCTGGACTTGAAGCGTTATGGTTTGAAAACGGAAAGCCTACATGGCGACATGGGTTACCTCCACTACTTTATCCTACGCATTGTACTTCATTTTTAATTTCTGTAACTGGAGAGCGACTCACCAATGTAAGCGCGTTAGGTTGGGGAGATCAAAGTCCACTCTTGAAAAACAACCCATATCAGAATCCATTTTGGAATGAAACTGCATTTTTTCAGACCAATAAAAATCATCCATTTAGAGTTGAAGTCAATTGGAAAGGCGCTTTAACAAATGCTGAACGAGCCGAATGGCGTGGTGAGCATATGAGCTTTATCTCCTCACCAAAAGAATCTAGCGAGCATACTATTGTTCGTTCAGTTGATTCGGTTGGAAAAGATGATGCTGGCTTCCAAATAAAATCAAACATCACAGAGAAATACCTTCAGCCAAAATGGTGGCAGACTGATCTATTGCCCAAACCATTGAGACATGATAGTGGCCATGATGGATCACATGCTTTTATCACGCATGAATTTATTGATGCCATCCTTCACAATCGTAAGCCAACCGTTAATATTTATGAAGCCTTAGCATATACTGCTCCCGGAATCATAGCTCATGAGTCTGCCCTCAAAAATGGCGAATTGATGAAAATACCCAATTTCGATAACTAAATTTTGTAAGTTGCTTCTTCCAATATTTTCGACTAGACAAAATTGAGTACCACCATAAGCCCCTAAATAAGATATAAGTTATTTATATAATCCAAAAGGCTTTAATAACTAGGGTTGAGAGGGTAATTTTACCCAATTTTTAGTCTACCGACTAAATAACCGAGAAAATATTTTGCAGAAATAATTAACCCCCTATCTTTGCAGTCCGAAAGTAAAAAAAGGGGAGTTTAGCTCAGTTGGTTTAGAGCATCTGCCTTACAAGCAGAGGGTCGGCGGTTCGACCCCGTCAACTCCCACACTGATAATCAAGGCTTTATAAAGGTAAAACTTTTTAAAGCCTTTTTTTATTTGGGCAAGTGAGTTTAAAATAAAAACATAACTTTAAATCAAGAAGTACTATCTAGTATATAGTCCACTTTGATTTGACCACCTAAATAACCAAATTACTATCTATTCAGCATGTTTGAAGTACTATATATTGGAAGTATATTTTGTGCGGTATTAACCATTTACTTATTGTTATTTAAGGAAAATGCAATAAAATCTTACTCTAATTATATCTTATCTGCCATATTATTTTTAGAGATTTACTTTGTGATTATATATTTATTAATTTATACTGGTCAGATCAATGAGTTACCCTTACTTTATAAAACAGCCGCTCCATTTAATTTCTTGATACCTCCACTAGCTTATTTGTATGTAAAATCAGTTCTGATTAATAAAAAAGGTTTATCAGCAATTGATTTATTGCATTTTCTTCCTTTTGGTTTTACAATTATAAACTACTTGCCTTTCTTCTTGATGCCAATTGCAGAAAAGAAATTAATTGTTCAAATGACAAGTGATGATATAAGTTATGCGTTTAGGTATCAGGCTGGCTATCTTCCAGAATATTTAATTTTTGTGTTTAAAATTTTACAAAGTATCCTATACTTAATTATTCAATGGAAATTGATAGTTGACTTTAAGAAAGAAAATAAAAATATCCCAATTGAATCACAAATAAAGAAGGTTGTGAAGTGGTTAAAAATATTTAGCGGGATATTTACGACCATTCTTTTTGGATTTTTCTTTATTGCATTCTTCTTTTATCTATTACCAATAAATAGTTATTTCGAATTTATTAATTTAGTTCAAAGCCTATTGCTGTCGGTAAGCTTTTTTACTTTGAGTACCTACATTTTATTAAACCCTGCTATACTAGATGGCTTGCCATTTATTAAATATCGGCTTCAAGATTCGAGTATTTCAAATCAGCAGGAAAGCAGGCAATTTATAGTAGAAAATTATGAAAATGAAATTGCTCAAATTGAAAACTATATGAACGATCAAGAAGTTTTTTTAAACCCTAAAATTACATTGACCCAAATTTCAGCAACACTTCAAATTCCCATTAAAGATTTATCATATATAATTAATAACCACTTTGATGTTAGGTTCAATGATTATATCAATCAATACAGAATTAATTACTTTTCCAAAATGCTAAATGACGACTATTTGAATAATTATACAATTGATTCATTAATGCAAAAAGCAGGGTTCTCCTCAAAAAGTACTTTTCATGCTGCATTTAAAAAAATCCACCATTGTACCCCTAGCCAATACATTTCAAATCAAAAAGCTAATTTTTAACTTGTTATAGCCTCATAATTGTTCGGACTTCGGTAATTAGAGCTTTTTAAATGATTGATTATAATAACCATCACAATTGCTGATGGAGAAGACTACCAAAGGAATTCAAGAAAATGTTGCTTCACATTTCATTTGCTTCAAAAATTCGGCTTATTTTTACGTTCTATTACAATGATAACCTACAGTCATACAAAATTAAAAGAAGAAGGCGATACCATTACGGCCATCCAGCATTCCTACACCCTCATTGTTTGGAATGATGATGTAAACTCGTTTGTATGGGTAATTGAAACCCTGATACTTGTATGCGGGCACTCCAAAGAGCAGGCCGAGCAATGTGCTATGATCATCGATAGTAAGGGAAAATACTCCGTTAAAGAAGGTGAATACGATGTACTTAAACCCATGTGTGATGCCATTACCGACCGAGGCATTGGCGCTACCATTGAAGTAATGGCAGACTAAGCCTTTACCCCTGTAACCCGTCGTTTGCGAAATGACAAATTTTATCTTTACAACATGGTTTTACTGAACGATGATTTAATATTTCCTCCAGTATCAATGGCCGATGAGGATGGCATATTAGCTATCGGTGGTAACCTCAGCACTGAAAGGCTATTGCTGGCATACCGAAGCGGTATTTTTCCCTGGTACAGTGAGGGAGAACCCATCGCTTGGTGGAGCCCCGACCCCCGCTTTGTGCTATTTCCAGAAAAGCTGAGAGTTACCAAAAGCATGCAAACCGTTTTAAACAACGGTACATTCCGCTTCACCACCAACCGTGCATTTTCAATGGTGATCCAACAATGCAAAACAGCTTACAGAAAAGAACAGGAAGGCACTTGGATAACACCTGATATCCTGGAAGCTTATACGAAGTTACACGAGTTGGGCTTCGCACATAGTGCAGAGGCATGGCACAACGGCGAACTGGTAGGTGGCCTATATGGCATTAGAATGGGCAACATTTTTTTTGGGGAAAGTATGTTTAGTAAACAAAGCAATGCCAGTAAATTTGCCTTCATCCACTATGTGCGTCTGTTACAGAAAGAAAAGGTTACGCTAATCGACTGCCAAGTATACAGTTCCCATCTTGAAAGCTTGGGTGCCAAAATGATTTCGCGAGAAAAATTCATCCACTTGCTTTCTGAGAATTTATAGTACCTGCCGCTCCCCCTTTTCCTTTTAACTAGCGTCGACTACCCCGCAACCCAATTGTAAAATAGGCATAAAAAAAGCGCAGGTAAATCTACCTGCGCTGCTATAAAATTGATACTTTTTATTTAGGAACCACAGCTCACACAACCATCTTCCATACTACAAGTAGGTCCAGAAAAATCGGTGTTGATATCATCCAGATTGTTCTTGCTTTCATTAGCCTCAATTTGTGGAATCACAGGAGCCATCTCTTCGCTACCTTGTTTTTCAATGGTAAATTGCACCGCCTGTGTAGCAGCTTGGGAACGCAAATAATACATGCCCGTTTTAAGTCCCTTCTTCCATCCATAGAAATGCATAGAAGTAAGTTTAGATATACTTGGACTGTCTACAAACAAATTGAGCGACTGCGACTGACAAATAAATGCTCCCCTGTCTGCTGCCATATCGATCAAATTACGCTGCTTAATTTCCCATACTGTTTTATACAGTTCCTTAATATCGTCCGGAATTTCATTTATTTTCTGAATAGACCCGTTGGCAGCAATGATCCTATTCTTCATGTCATTGTTCCATAGCCCTAGGCTAATCAAGTCTTTTAGCAGATGCTTATTAACAATAATAAATTCACCACTCAATACGCGCCTTGAATAAATATTGGAGGTATATGGCTCAAAACATTCGTTATTACCCAATATTTGAGAGGTAGATGCTGTAGGCATCGGTGCCAACAACAGACTGTTTCTTACTCCATGCTCCATAACTTCTTTTCTGAGACTATCCCAGTCCCAGCGAGTAGATGGAGCTACATTCCACATATCAAATTGAAAAAGGCCTTTTGACAAAGGTGATCCTTGGAAAGATGAATAAGGTCCTTCTTGAATGGCTAGATCCTTACTGGCTGTCATCGCAGCAAAGTAAATGGTTTCAAAAATATTCTTATTCAACATTTTCGCTAGATCGCTTTCAAATGGAAGACGCAATAATATAAACACATCTGCCAGTCCCTGCACTCCCAAACCAATAGGGCGGTGACGAAGGTTTGAGTTTCTAGCTTCTTCAACAGGATAATAGTTGTTGTCGATAATCTTATTAAGATTAAGTGCAGCCTGATAAGTTACTTCGTATAATTTCTGCTGATCAAAATTGCCATTGATTACAAAACGTGGCAATGCGATGGAAGCTAGGTTACAAACGGCCACTTCATCCGGGCTGGTATATTCAATTATCTCTGTACAAAGGTTACTACTTTTGATAGTACCTAAGTTTTGCTGATTACTTTTGTTATTAGCTGCATCTTTATACAACATATAAGGAGTACCCGTTTCTATCTGCGATTCTAAAATGGCAAACCAAAGTTCCTGTGCCTTAATTGTTTTTCTTGCCCTTCCTTCTGCTTCGTATTTAGTGTAGAGTGTTTCAAATGCTTCGCCATGACAATCGCTCAAGCCTGGTGCTTCATTAGGACAAAACAAACTCCATTCTCCATCCGCTTCTACCCTTTTCATAAATAGATCACAGATCCACAAAGCAAAAAATAGATCTCTTGCTCTCATTTCTTCCTTACCATGATTTTTTCTAAGATCCAGAAAAGAGAATATATCTGCATGCCATGGTTCCAAATAAATAGCAAAAGCGCCCTTGCGTTTTCCACCTCCTTGGTCTACATAACGAGCTGTATCATTAAACACCCTTAGCATGGGTACAATTCCATTGCTCGTACCATTGGTGCCACCAATATAGCTTCCGGTTGCCCTAATGTCGTGAATCGCTAATCCGATACCACCGGCACTTTGGGATATTTTAGCAGTTTGCTTAAGGGTATCATAAATACCATCAATGCTGTCCTCTTTCATGGTAAGCAAAAAGCAGCTACTCATCTGCGCCTTAGGTGTACCTGCATTAAATAAGGTAGGTGTAGCATGTGTAAACCAGCGCTCACTTAACAGGTTATAGGTGCTGACTACGCTTTCTATGTCCGCTTTGTGAATGCCTAGTGCCACACGCATGTACATATGCTGAGGTCGTTCTACTATTTTACCGTCAATTTTAAGCAGGTATGATTTTTCAAGGGTTTTAAATCCAAAATAATCAAAGGCAAAGTCGCGGTCGTAAATAATGGTACTGTCTAATAATTCTGCATTCTCTTCAATTATCTGCCATACATCATCGGCTAGCAATGGTGTTTTTTTGCCATTTTTCTTATCCACGTACAAGTACATGTTCTTCATCGTTTCCGAGAAAGATTTGATGGTATTTTTATGCAGGTTACTAACCGCAATTCTAGAGGCTAGAATGGCATAATCAGGATGTTTGGTAGCCAATGAAGCCGCTGTTTCCGCCGCTAGGTTATCTAGCTCTGTAGTAGGCACCCCATCATAAATCCCCTCAATTACTTTTTTGGCAACGTCAATGGCATTTACCAAAGGGCTTAAACTATAGGATAATTTTTCAATACGGGCGGTTACTTTATCAAACTTAATGGTTTCGGTTTTACCATTTCTTTTAATTACGTGCATAAATTTCTAAACTTTATAATAGAGAGGATGATAATTGATTATTTATTCTTTCAAAAAGGAAAACTAAACATTAAAATGAAAATATTCATTGAAATGATTTCCACAGATGTTAATTACTTTTAAAAGTCTTCTTCTAGGGAAAAGGCCTGCGACTCCTTGGTGCCCATTACACCTGCTTTTTGGTAATCTCCCACTCTCTTTTCAAAGAAATTGGTTTTACCCTGCAGGGAAATCATTTCCATAAAATCGAAGGGGTTGGTGGCATTGAACATTTTGGGGTACCCCAATTCAGCAAGCCAACGGTCGGCTACGAACTCAATATATTGCTGCATCAGTTTGGCGTTCATACCAATCAGCGCCACAGGTAAGGCTTCGGTTACAAATTCTTTTTCAATGGTAACGGCATCTGCAATGATTTCAAACACGGCTTCTTTGGTCAACTTGGACTCTAGCATGCTATACAACAAACAGGCAAATTCACAATGCAATCCCTCATCCCTGCTGATTAGTTCATTACTGAATGTCAATCCCGGCATCAGGCCTCTTTTCTTCATCCAGAAGATAGAACAAAAGCTTCCACTAAAGAAAATACCTTCTACTGCAGCAAAAGCTACCAGTCGCTCAGCAAAATTACCTTGGTCGATCCAACGCAAAGCCCATTCTGCTTTTTTCTTTACCGCCGGCACTGTATCAATCGCATGAAATAAGCGCGTTTTTTCTTTCGGATCCTTTATATAATTATCAATCAATAAAGCATAGGTCTCTGAATGAATATTTTCCATCATGATCTGAAAACCATAAAAACACCTCGCCTCGGGCAGTTGCACTTCACTCATAAAATTAACCGCAAGGTTTTCATTTACGATTCCATCGCTGGCTGCAAAAAATGCCAAAATATGAGAAATAAAATGACGCTCTCCATCATTCAATGCGTCCCAATCTTTTTGATCGCTGCTCAAATCAATTTCCTCCGCAGTCCAAAAACTGGCTTCATGCTTTTTATACATTTCCCAAACCTTGGGATATTTGATGGGCAATAAAACAAAGCGCTCTTTGTTTTCTCTTAATAGTAATTCGGTGCTGGTGTTAGTAGTCATAATGGGGGTTCTTTTTATTCTTTTATTAAAACGCAATTTTACTATGCATTAGTTACGGCATTTCTTCACAAGTTTGCTGCAACGAGGCCTGTATTTGGATTGCGATAATATCTTATTTTTTGTCGCGATTTGAAGCTAAAGTAAAAAAAACTAATCTACCGCTTAATCGAATTGAAAGCTTAAATCAAGACCGATTACAATAATACTAAGCGTTTTAGTCTGAATGACGAAAAGTTAATAACACAATTTGTTAATATCGTTTGTAACCTTTGCGCATATTGTATTGTATCAAAATGCTTGATTTTTTACACATTATTAACACCAATTGGGTATAAAAAAATCATGCAATATTGAACAAAGTAACATAGCCCATTCACAAGCCAACCCTAGCGGCCAAAAAATCACCTGCCAAACTTTTGCTTGAGCGCTTCCAGGGCATCATTCATAGGCAATTCCGTGCTTTTTTGGGGCAACTTATTTGACCTCTGAACGGGGGGCCGCGGGGCAGTTGCTGATGCCGCAACAAGCTGCTTCATGGATAGGGCAATGCGCTTTCTTACAATATCCACTTCCATCACTTTTACCTTTACATGTTGGTTTAGCTTTAATACCTCATTGGGGTCGGTAATGTAGGACGTTGAAATTTCTGAAACGTGCACCAGACCGTCCTGCTTGACTCCGATATCCACAAAAGCTCCAAACCGAGTAATATTGGTTACTACACCCGGCACTTCCATCCCAACTTTAACATCATCGATACTGAATATATTGGCAAATTCAAATACCTGGGCCTCACTCCTTGGGTCAAGACCTGGCTTTTTTAATTCATTCAAAATATCCTTAATCGTCAACTCTCCAATTTGCTCCGAGGCATATTTCTTTGCATCCACGGTTTTTAATAATTCCTCCTTCCCTATCAAGGAATTTACCGCTACGCCCAAATCCTTCGCCATTGCCTCCACTAAAGGATAGGCCTCTGGATGTACAGCACTTTGGTCGAGCAGATCATCCCCTTGCGGAATACGCAAAAAACCTGCACATTGCTCAAAAGCTTTACCACCCAAACGAGGAACTTTCAATAACTGCTTCCGGTTGCTGAACTTACCTATTTCATTGCGATACTTTATAATATTTTCCGCCAATGTGCTGCCAATTCCACTAACATAACTCAACAAATGCTTGCTAGCCGTATTTAAATTCACCCCTACATTGTTCACACAACTAATAACGGTTGCGTCGAGCCGCTCCTTGAGCCGAAACTGGTTCACGTCATGTTGGTACTGACCTACGCCAATACTTTTGGGGTCTAGCTTTACCAGTTCTGCCAACGGGTCCATTAATCTTCTTCCAATACTGACTGCCCCTCGAACGGTGATATCTTCAGTAGGAAACTCTTCCCGGGCAATTTCAGAGGCAGAATAAATTGAAGCCCCATCTTCATTTACCAAAAAAACCGGCAACCCAAGGTTTAATTTTTTTATAAACTGATCTGTTTCCCTTCCTGCTGTTCCATCACCGATGGCAAACACTTCAATCCCATATTGCTGAACCAAATTTTTAATTTTTATTTCTTCTGCCGCCACACGGTTATGTTCATGCGGAAAAATTAAGTCGGTTTTTTGAAGCTCCCCCTTTTCATCCAAACAAACCACCTTGCAGCCGGTACGATACCCCGGATCGATTGCTAAAATCCGCTTGCTTCCCAAGGGAGCGCTTAATAATAGCTGACGCAAATTCTCTGCAAACACATTAATGGCATCTTCATCAGCCTTTGTTTTCAGGTTGGTCCTGAATTCAGTTTCAAGGCTGGGCTGCAACAATCTCCTATAGGCATCCTTGGCAGCTTTTCGAATTTGATCACTGCAAGTACTCATTCCATTTACATAAATAGACTCTAGTATTTCTAATGCAGTTTCCTCAGCGGGTGCAATAGCGATGCGTAAATAGCCTTCCAGAAACCCCCTTAACACTGCCAATATTCTATGTGAAGGCACTTTAGAAATCAACTCAGAAAAATCGAAGTAATCATTGTATTTGATACCTGCCGTTTCCTTTTCGGCGACCACTTTACTTTGGAGGGTGGCTTCCGTTTCAAATAATCTTCGCATTTTAGCCCTTACCGGTGCGTCCTCATTAATGAGTTCAGCAATAATATCCCTTGCCCCCTGCAAGGCTGCATCTGTATCCAATACCTTATCCGAAATAAAAGTAGTAGCAATTGCAATCAGGTCAATGTCATTTTGCTCCAACAATAAAATGGCTAATGGCTCCAACCCCTTTTCCCTGGCGGTTTGTGCCCTTGTGGTCCGCTTGGGTTTATAGGGCAGGTAAATATCCTCCAACTCGGCAAGTGTAGTAGCGCCATTGATTTTATCCTGCAAATCAGCTGTCATCTTCTGCTGCTCTGTAATCGTCTTTTCTATGAAAGTTTTTCGCTCGGTAAACTCTTTCAAAAATTTCGCCTCATCCTGAATTTGCTGGATTTGCACCTCATCCAATCCCCCGGTTTTATCCTTTCGATAACGGGCAATAAAAGGAATCGTAGCACCTTCCTCCAACAAACTTACCACGGCGGCTACCTGTTGTAATTTTATATTTAATTTTTGTGCAATAGGTTGTACGAATACTGACATAATTGATTTCCTTTTTTGTTAGGGGGCTGCGAAAGTAATGGTGTGCAATGAAAGAAAAAAATTCAAGATTTGAAGGAAAAAGATTATTGGCTGATTGCCCCCTTTGCTGAATCCCTGAAGCCGCTGATTACTTTGATTGATCCCCATTTTTTTGCATTTTTTACCCTTTTAACATATATATATAAATACTAAGCGATTATAATTTATTGCTGCTTACCGGCCAAACCAAGCTTTACCCATGTAAGCTGATCCGCTTATGCGGATATTGGGTTGCAAAAGAATAAATACTGTTTCGAATGGTATCATTGTCCTGATAAGGAACCAGCAAGTCTTTCATATCGGCAGCGCTGGTGAGCTGCATCGTGGCGGGTAAATATCCCATCCCCCAAAAGCACCCCCTTTCTACTAACAGGCATAATTTTTCTGTTTCATTTCTACCGCTATCTACTACAGCAAAAGTAGGTAGTTGCTTTTCCAATGCCTTTAGCATATTGTCTATTTTCTGATTATAATGTAATGGAGTTCCCAAAACCGCATGGTCCTGCTCCGTAAAAGGCGTTTTGTCGATACAACAAAGTTTCTCATGCAAATCAAATTGCAGAACCAATTTTTTTAACATCGCCCAGCCTTCCTTCAATAAATTAAAATTATATAAAGTAGGAATATTTTTTTTCTTTTTATCTATTGCCAAACGCTGGTAGCCACGACCATCTTGGTACATATACAGTGCATATTTTTGGGTCGGTTTTTTTTGACTAGTATTGTACTTGGGCCAGTGCTTTTTTATTTCTGCACTTTCTAGTACAATCGCTTCCAATTCTGTTGCACAAAGCTGATAGGTTATTTTGCAAATTTTTCTTATAAACTGCTGCCTTTTTTTCTCTGCATCTTGGTGAGTAAAATGGCTGCTGACTCTTTTTTTGATATTGATTGCTTTGCCTATATACAGGATGGCAGCCTTTTCATCATGAAAAAAATAAACACCCGGTCCCGAAGGAAGTTGCATAATAGCAGCTTTGGTTAAATTCAACGGAAGCCATTGCTCCGCAGAATTTTTCTTTAGCATCTCCGTAATATATTTATCTGCACCATTGGCTAGGTAATGTTCAAAAAGCAGTACGGTTGCCTTCGCATCCCCTCCTGCCCGATGCCTGTTTTCAATCGGCAAATTTAATGACCGACAAAGCTTTCCGAGGCTATAGG
>JBIKOV010000259.1:0-4471 GCA_044357815.1 Ferruginibacter sp.
GCAAATACTTAATAGGTGTGATTAGTAAATATAACCGGTTGTTTTTTGCTGCACTTTGAACGCGAACGCTGATTCCCTGCCATTCCACCACCAATTCTGTATAGGATCCATCATAAGAACGAAGTCCGGGAATAACATGTTCCTTTGAACCATACCCTTCCCTCCCAACCACAGCAGTTTTGAGGGTATCGCCGGATTGGTGATTGATCAATTGCAGATTGACAGCAAAACTTTCAGGAAGCAATGCATGGCACAATACACTTTTAGAATGCCAGGTATTCCAACCTTTGCAAAGCCGGTTGTTCATTTCCGCAAATTCTGCTGTTTTGTAATTTTTTCGAACCGGTCCTTCCTGGGCATCCAAAGATTGATGCAACAAAGAAAAAGAGAATAAGAGCGCAACCAGAATTTTAATTTTCATTTGATCTGTGTTTAATAATTTGGAACCGTTTAAGAATGTCTTCGCATGTATTTAATCTTCCAATGTTTCAATTATTTATTTATTGACTATTTCCGGAAAGGGCTTAACCCGGGCTTTAAGAGCCCAGGCTTCCCATGCATCCATCATCACTTTGGCAAGTTCGGGTTTTTGATCAATCAGGTTATTCATTTCAGTTCGATCAGATATGATATTGTAGAGCTCCCAAGCCCCCCCCCTTTTTTTACTTACCAACTTCCACTGTTTGTCTCTGACTGCACGACCTCTCAGATGTTCAAAAAACAAGAACCTATCAGGCGATTCATCTTTTTTAAATACTGGCACAAGACTTTGGCCTTCTAAGGGAATGATCTTTGTTCCATTATAAACTGTTGGATATGTAGCTCCCCCCAATTCTATACAAGTGGCCATGATATCAATTAAGTGTCCGGGGGATTGTCGCCATTCATTTTTTTGCCTTATGCCTTCTGGCCAATATGCTATTAAGGGAGTAGATATGCCGCCCTCATGCACAAAGGATTTAAACATTCGAAATGGTGTATTTGAAACGTTTCCCCATTCCATACTATATGATATAAAAGATTCAGGACCGCCAGGCATCACATCCTGACCCATCATTACGGGAATATTATCTCTTGTTACATCTGGGATCAAATTGTTTTGTAAATCTTGAGCACGTATAGTAGCTTGAACTGGTAAGCGTTCTGTTCGTCCATAATTTTCCCAATTACCTCCATTATCCGACAGAAACATGACAAGTGTATTGTCCAGAATTCCTTTCCGTTCCAATTCATTAATAATCCGGCCAATCCCCTGATCCATATTGTCAATCATAGCAGCATATACTTCCATTCCCCGAGCCTCCCATTCCTTATTTTCAATCTCCTCCCAGCTTTTCCCTGCCCTTGGACTTATTTTCCATTCATCCGAAATATTTCCAAGCGCTTTCATTTTTGCTATCCTTAAATCCCTTATCGCAGCATATCCCCCATCATATAAATTTTTATATTTGGCAATGTCCTTATTCAAAGCCTGCATTGGCCAATGTGGTGCAGTATAGGCTATATATAAGAAGAAAGGATTTTGATTATCATGTTCGCTAATAAAACGGGTGGCATGATCAGAGATAGCATCAGTATAATAATAGATTTCAGGCTTGTAATCCGAATCATTGTATGGTGAGATTAACTCATTCTCGTTTACGAGACTACACGGATCATAATAGCTTCCGGCTCCATCAATCGTCCCATAAAATCTATCAAATCCTCTCTGTTTTGGCCAGTTAATTTTACTATAGTTCGTAGGATTCCATGAAGTAAGATGCCATTTACCAGTCATATAGGTTTTATATCCTGCTGTTTTCAATACTTCAGCTATCGTAACACACTCTCTGTTCAACTGACCTCTATAACCAGGTAATCCCATGTCTTCATTCATTTGTCCTATACCAGCTTGGTGAGGATAAAGGCCTGTTAGCAGACTGGCCCGTGTTGGACAACATCTGCCTCCATTATAAAATTGCATGAATCGCAGCCCATTTGCTGCCAGCTTATCCAGATTCGGTGTATGAATTTCTCCCCCATAACAACCTAAATCGGAGTACCCCATATCATCCGCCAAAATGAGAACAATATTTGGCCTTTTTTGTGCACTAATGGAGCCAAAAAACATAGAAACAATCAACATGCAAATAGTGGTTCTTAACAAATTTCTCATACTGACTTTTTAATAATGTGTGCATGTAACATCCAAATCCTCCTATTATTTCTAATTGGCCTGTTGTAAGTACTTTACAAAAAAATCAGGCCTACTTAGAAATAAAGTATATCAATCCCTCAATTTCAATATCCGACACTTTGAATAGCCTTTCAATTCTTACCAAATGGACAACTACATCTTTCAGAAATGCATAATATATTTACCCAATAGTTAAAAGAATTTATAAATAGTTCACTTATATTTTGTGTATGGGTTATATGAGCCATTCGTTACCTCTTTTACTTTATTCAAGTATTCGAAACCATACTTTCTGTCGGGTAATAAATACCCCCCTTCAATCCATTCATTCCATGAAAAAATGGTAATCAGTTTTTTTTGTTCCGGATGCTTATCACAATACTCTTTTGACTCCTGAAGGATTGCTGCAAAACTTTCAGGCGATTTATTGTAACGTACGATCTCCTGTATATTCTGATTTGGAAACCTTGGCGAATCGTCCCATCCAATGGATACGTTTGTAAACACGGGTATTGATAGATTAGCATTCCACTGATTTCTAATATCAATGGCTTTGGTTGCCCATTTAAGATAATCCTGCTCATCTAAAAATCCCCAGTTATACTGTGTTGTACTATTTATCTGTAGCTTAGTGAGTGTATTTGATTTATTTTGATCAGGTGGTCCATATGTTATTACCTGTAAATGAAGACCAGGAAAACCTGCCTTTATTGTCATTTCCCTGAAATAATTCAATGCTTTTTTAGTTTCCTCCAAACCTCCAAGCCCCTCCATTAATTTTTGAAGGCTGAAAATTGAAAAGACTGGCATACCATCAATTTTAAAATAGTTAGGTTGAATAAAATATGTATGAATTACCCGGTCCGCAATTATTTTAAAACTTTCAAAATCAACAGCAGCATCCCATAGTAAAGTTTTATCATCCTTAAATTTGTAAACATTCCAGTAATTTTTTCTCACATTATGATTGGCCCACATAAGATAAAAATTCATCTTCTTATTGTTAGACGCTTTCAGGAATCCGTTATTCAATGAACTCTCAAGAAAAGGTCCTTTATCGAACCAATACCAGTCGAAAATAAATGTGTTTACTCCATGATCAGTTGCCGCATCAATCCATTTTTCCATTACTTTGGGATCATCATCTATTTCATAACCCCATAATGGTATCTTGGGCTGATAATGACCTTCAAAGCGGGAAGTCCCTTTTTTGATTACTTCCCATTCACCTGTTTTTTCAGGCCAAAGCATATCTCCAAAGCGTTCGTCATGATGACATGAAGGCCAGATATAAGCGGCAACATGATATCCTGTATCTTCAATTTTAATAAAATCTTTTTCCCCTTTTATCACTTTATTAGTACTGGTGCAGGAAAATAGAACACCGCAGGCGGAAATAATTAAAATTGAATACAGTTTTATTGATGAAATATTGAACATAGGTAGCTTTACTTTTTCGATTTCAGTTTTTCAGGTCTATTTTATTTGTTTTATTAAAAATATTTTTGCTTTTCCAGACAAACCAGACTTTAATAAAGGATTATCGGCTTTCACCTTATATTTAATATTAGTCTTTGTAAACTGTTTTTTATCCGGGTTTCGCACATCTCCCACTAAACGGTTATTCCATGCATTGATTACCTGTACGCTTATATGATTGGATCCTTCTTTTAGATATTTAGTGATATCAGCTTTATAAGGAAGCGTCCAGATGATACCACAGTCTTTCCCATTAACGAAAACCCGGGCCATTTCCTGGACATCATCAAACACGACAAAAGCTTTGGTGCCATTTTTGATATCATTCCCGTTTACCATAAAGTCTTTTTCATAGCTTGCTGAACCAGAATAATATTTTATTCCGTCAGCATTGATTTCATTCCAGCTAACCAGGCTATCGAGATGGAAGGAAGCAGGCCCTCCCATTTCAGAATTGAACTTTATGTTCCAGTTGTAACTGATATCGATTGATTTTTTTCCTTCCTCTTTCGGGGATTGATTAAAACCAAATTGCAGATCGTATCCTAGATTATTACCACTTCCATACGCTTCGCCAGATTTCTTTTTAAACACTACAAATCTAGATCCTATAGGATCCAGCATGAAATCAATACTGATTCCCTTATCTGTTTTTGAATACTTTATTTTATGTTGAATCTGACCGGTTTCGGCATCCCACAATTCAGGAACCATATCATGGCCTACTCTGAATACACAGGTTATTTTTTGCTTTTCGGGTTTACTATTGGACACAAAATAAATCTCTTCTGTTTTAGTTTGACGATGCAGGTAATC
>JBIKOV010000063.1:0-15835 GCA_044357815.1 Ferruginibacter sp.
GGTATTACATATGGGGCATTGCCTCAACAACACCATTCAGGATATTTTGATCCGGCATGCAAGAATGCACGGAAGGAACGCCTGCTGGGTACCCGGTACCGATCATGCCTCCATTGCTACCGAAGCTAAAGTAGTGGGCATGCTCAGGGAAAGAGGTATTACCAAATCATCGTTAACTAGGGATGAATTTTTAGCTTACGCCTGGGAATGGAAAGAAAAATACGGTGGTATCATTTTACAGCAATTAAAAAAACTGGGCTGTAGCCTCGACTGGAACCGCACTTCCTTCACGATGGATGCGGATTACTATAAAAGTGTATTGAAGGTATTCGTAGACCTGCATAATAAAGGACTTATTTACCGCGGAAAAAGAATGGTGAACTGGGATCCACAGAGCCAAACCGCCTTGAGTGACGAAGAGGTGATTTTCAAGGAAGTGGATGCTAAATTGTATTATGTAATTTACAAATTGGCCAACGACCCTTCAGGGAGGAGTATAACGGTAGCCACTACTCGACCTGAAACCATTTTAGGCGATATCGCCATTTGTGTAAACCCTACCGATGAACGCTATCAAGACCTTGTAGGAAAAGAAGTAATCGTTCCCCTTATCAATAGAAAAATTCCTATCATCGTTGATGAATATGTAACCACTGATTTTGGAACTGGTGCACTGAAAGTAACACCAGCCCACGACAAGAATGATCACCTGCTTGGATTGAAACACCACCTCAAAGTGATCAATACTTTGGATATTGAGGGTAAATTCACCGCCGAAGAACTAGCTGAAGAAAACCCTTCGGATCTAATATTATCCTACAACGGTGTTGACCGTTTTGCCCTTAGAAAAAAAATAGTGGAAGATATCAATCAACTTGGCTTGATTGAAAAAATGGAAACCTACAAAGGTCAAGTAGGAACAAGTGAAAGAACAGGTGCAGTGATTGAACATCGCTTATCACTGCAATGGTTTATTGGCATGGACCAATTTTTGAAAAAAAATCCTCAGGCCCTTTCCGCTGTAATGGATGATACCATTCAGTTTCACCCTGCTAAGGCAAAAAATACGTATAGCCATTGGCTCAGTAATATTAAAGACTGGTGCATCAGCAGGCAGCTATGGTGGGGCCAGCGCATACCCGCCTGGTACGACCAGCAGGGTAATGTGTATGTTGCAGAAAGCCTAGAGCAATTACATCAGCTGCAACCCGAAACAATCAACTTGGTGCTTACCCAGGATGAGGATGTATTAGATACTTGGTTCTCGTCTTGGCTATGGCCTATGGAAGTTTTTAAAGGCATCAGTCACCCAGGCAACCCGGAGGCTGCCTATTACTACCCTTCCACTACACTAGTAACAGGACAGGACATCATTTTCTTTTGGGTAGCCAGAATGATTATGGCAGGCTACGAATTTGAGAACAAGCCTCCCTTCAAAGACGTATATTTCACTGGCATGGTGAGGGATAAATTGGGTAGAAAAATGAGTAAGCAATTGGGTAACTCTCCCGACTTGCTGGCACTCATCGAACAGTATGGAGCCGATGCAGTGAGATTTGGCATTATGGTTTCCTCTCCCGCCGGCAACGACTTAATGTTTGATGAATCTGCATTAGAACAGGGCAGAAATTTTAATAATAAATTATGGAATGCCCTCAAGCTGGTAAAGATGTGGGAAGCAAGGATTGCTACCGACTCTGAAGCCAATTCCCAGTCCTTCGCTATAGAATGGTTTGATAATAGAATGCGACAGGTTAAATCGGAAGTAGCCATTTTGTTGCAACAATTCCGATTGAGCGAGGCACTCAAAACCATCTACTCACTTATTTGGGATGATTTTTGTAGCTGGTACCTCGAATGGGTGAAGCCGGGTTTTGAACAGCCGGTAGCAGCAGCAGTGTACCAACAAACCGTTGCGTTTTTTGAAGAGATGATGCAATTGTTGCATCCCTTTATGCCCTTCATTACCGAAGAGATTTATCACCTATTAAAAACACAATCCACAGACCTTTGTATCACACAGGCAGGTGCTTTTCAACCACCGATGAATGAAATATTAGAACAGGGTAACTTATTGAAAAACGTGATTTCTTCGCTTAGGGATGCGCGAAATAAAAACCAGTTAAAGCCGAAAGAAACGATTGAATTGCACATACAAACTTTATCAGCAGCAGCTTACAAGGGAATTGAAAATATTTTGAGTAAGCAGGTAAATGCTTCGGGTATTCATTTTACCAATGATGCTGTTGCCAATACCATCGTGGTAGCTGTTGAAAAAGATAAGTTTTATATTGAATCAGAAAAACAACTCGACACCGCCTCATTGAAAGATGATTTACTAAAAGATCTGCAACACCAGCAAGGATTTTTATTGAGTGTACAAAAGAAATTAAGCAATGAACGATTTGTTAATAATGCAAGGCCAGAGGTAATTGACTTAGAAAGAAAAAAGCAGTCCGATGCGGAAGATAGAATTCGAACCATCGAAGAAAGTCTAGCGACACTTGGATAAATAAGGCCATCAATAACAGCGTATAAAATACAGGAAATTGTTGTATATTTATTCATTGGCATTTATTTCAATTTTGTACCTTAAACTATATTCAAATGCAAAGGAAATTTTTCATGTTTTTTTGTGTATGGTCAATTTCCTTTTTGAATACCCAAATTTTAAGTGCACAAAAAAAAGCGCTGCCTGCTACTCCAGCACCAGCCGTCATTAAGAAGCCAAATGTAAAATCTTTTTTAGGAGCCACTGCAACCGGAACGATGGAGATGACCGCCGAAGAAGCTAACAAGTTAATTTCACTTCCCTTAAGAATTATCGATGATAAAAATGTAGGCTATTTAATCTCTTCCTATCAATTTGCTTATAAGCGTATAGGGGTAACCGAGGATGAAGTTACAGGTAAAATTTCTGCGCAGAGCGACATCGCTGCAGATCGTTTCACCAGTACCCCACTACCTGTAGTATGGCAAAATAATATTAAAGATGGACTACATAAGGGAGAGGAATTGTATTTCTTCGATATCATTGCCATTAACAATACAGGCATTCGTTTCTTTGCACCAGAATTAAAAATTACCATTCTTTAATATTGCTGCTGATGGAAATCAAAAAAGTGGAAGCAGAGTCAATTCCCATCATTCAATCAATCGCAAAGTCCACCTGGGCAGTAGCTTACAAAGAAATCATATCCAACGAACAGAAGGAATTCATGCTGGATCAAATGTATAGCACTGAATCTTTACAAAGTCAAATACTGCAACAAAACCATCAATTTGTAATAGCCTACCTTGATAAAAATCCAACAGGATTTTCATCGTATAGTATTAAACAATCCACCAATGAATCGATTGGGAAACTCCATAAACTCTATGTCGATCCCAGTCAACAAGGCCAGGGAATTGGAAAATCAATTCTTCAATTTATAATAAAGGATATTTCCAGCAAAGGAGCAAACTATTTAGAACTAAATGTGAACCGCCAAAATATGGCTGTTGGGTTTTACCAAAAACTTGGGTTTACAATAATAGCCGAAGAGGATATCCCCATTGGCAACGGATTTTTTATGAATGATTATGTAATGCAGATTAGCTGCTAACAACCCCGTCAGCGGTTGCAAACCCTGACGGCGGTTGAGATGGGCAATGGTGAATGGGAAAGGTGAATCCTTTCTACACAATTGCAAACCCTGACGGCGGTTGAAACAAGACCTATCGGAATTAATCGAAGGTCCCGCTATTAACCGCCGACAGGGCTAGAAGCCGCTGTCGGGGTGGTTCGACTGATGTTCAATTGTTATTTTACCGATGCGGGAAACACCAATTGGTGCGTTTGCTTAATGATACCCATTACAAACACACTTTGTACATGGCCCATATTTTCTATCTGGCTGAGCCTGTTTACATGAAAATCATAATAGGCGTTCATATCTTCCGAAACCACTTTAAGCATGAAATCAAATTCGCCCGAAATATTATAACATTCAATCACCTCGTTGAGCGAATGGATGGTCTCAATGAACTTGACGCCGGCGTTTTTGCTGTGCTCCTTGAGCGATACATAACAGATCACCATCAGCCCCTTTTTTACCTTGGTATGGTCGAGCAAGGTGGCATATTGCTTGATTACGCCCGAGGCTTCCATCCGCTTGATGCGCTCATGCACGGGTGTGGTGCTCAGGTGCATCTGGTCGGAGATTTCTTTTACAGTAATCCTTGCATTTTTTTGCAGCAATTGTAGGATTGCCAAATCCTTGGTATCCAATGACAATTGCTCCATAGATGAATCCTCTTTTTGGGTTGATTTAGCCATATATAAAAAGTGTTTTACCCTATAAAATTATCATATTTTAGACTATAATCCCAAATTTTTATAATTGAGCAGAATATTATCCTACAATAAGTACATTTGCACCTCAAATAAAAATTATATGTCAACTACACACAATTCCATCGATTTCAGCCTCAAAAATAAAGTGGCTGATATGAGCCTTGCAGAATGGGGCCGCAAAGAAATCCGTTTAGCAGAAGCTGAAATGCCTGGTTTAATGGCACTAAGAGCCGAATACGGTCCTACACAACCTTTAAAAGGAGCTCGTATTGCAGGATGCCTTCACATGACCATCCAAACGGCTGTTTTGATTGAAACCCTGATTGCACTGGGAGCTGAAGTAAAATGGAGTTCTTGTAATATATTTTCTACCCAAGATCAAGCAGCAGCAGCAATTGCAGCTATTGGTA
Organism: Ferruginibacter sp.; assembly: GCA_044357815.1. Lineage (GTDB taxonomy): Bacteria > Bacteroidota > Bacteroidia > Chitinophagales > Chitinophagaceae > Ferruginibacter. Next base: position 4,747 of record JBIKOV010000063.1, read on the forward strand.
TTGGCGTTTTTGCTTGGAAAGGTCAAACCCAGGAAGAGTCGGATTGGTGTATCGAGCAAACCTTGTTCTTTGGTGGTGCAGACCGTCCGTTGAACATGATTTTGGATGACGGAGGTGACTTGACCAATATGGTTTTTGATGTATATCCTGAGCTAGTATCTGGCATCAAGGGTTTATCTGAAGAAACCACTACCGGCGTTCACCGTTTGTATGAAAGAATGGAAAAAGGTACCTTGTTAATGCCTGCTATCAATGTAAATGATTCTGTTACCAAATCTAAATTTGATAACAAATATGGTTGTAAGGAAAGTCTGGTAGATGCAATTCGCAGGGCTACCGACGTGATGATGGCGGGTAAGGTAGCGGTGGTAGGAAGTTATGGTGATGTGGGTAAAGGTTCTGCTGCTTCATTGCAAGGTGCTGGTTGCAGGGTGATTGTTACCGAGATTGATCCTATCTGCGCATTACAAGCTGCGATGGACGGTTTTGAAGTAAAGCCAATGATTGAAGCGGTAAAAGAAGCGGACATTATTGTTACTGCTTCTGGTTGTCGCGACCTGATTACAGAAAGGCATTTCCGTAACATGAAGGACAAAGCTATTGTATGTAATATTGGTCACTTTGATATTGAGATTGACATGGCCTGGTTGAACGCAAACTATGGCGACACCAAAAATACCATCAAGCCACAGGTAGACATGTATACCATTGAAGGAAAAGATGTCATCATTTTGGCAGAAGGCCGTTTGGTAAACTTGGGATGTGCAACAGGTCACCCATCGTTTGTGATGAGTGCCTCTTTCACTAATCAAACGCTGGCCCAGTTGGAATTGTGGAACCATACTGAAAAATACGAGAACAAAGTGTATGTATTACCAAAGGTATTGGATGAAAAAGTTGCCCGTTTACACCTTGCTAAAATCGGCGTGGTATTAGACGAATTGACCCCAACGCAAAGTGCCTATTTGGGAATTTCCAATGAAGGTCCTTTCAAGGCAGAACATTACCGTTATTAATTTATTTTCACCTTCGGTGAATTTAATACAGCCCGCTTCTAACTAAGAAGCGGGCTTTTTATTGGAGATGACATCTCTCAATAAAAAGATGTCATCTCAAACCGGGGAGATGACATCTCTTTAACACAATAGTTATCAATATCTTATAATGCGCTCCGAGCAATTCAGGGAGATGACATCTTTTTTATGCCCACAGACTCCAAAAAAATTTGGATAACCATTACATTTCTTGCATCTTCGTTAATATAACCGTAAAAAACTTTTATCTAGCTAAAACACCACCATGAAAAGATATTTCCTTGCCCTCGATCTGGTAGATGAACCCGAAATAATTGCCGAATATGAACGATGGCATCAAGCCGGCAACCTATTGCCAGGAATCAAAGAGAGCATTTTGGGTGCCGGTATCACCCAAATGGAAATTTACCGAACCGGTAATCGACTTGTCATGACAATGGACACAGATGAAACCTTCAGCTTTGAAAGAAAATCAGCTATGGACCAGGCCGATCCCAATGTGCAGCAATGGGAAGAATTGATGTGGAAATTTCAATCCCCCTTGCCCTGGGCCAAAGAAGGTGAAAAATGGGTGTTCATGGACAAGATTTTCCAGCTCGCTTAATTATTTAGACCTGCTGCTTTTTACCCTAGCTTAAATAATATTCTACGAACTGATAATAGAAATTGATGAAAACACTTATTTGTACAACCCCTCTTCAGCTTGACTATACTAACACCCCCTTACCAATAGCGGGTATTGGAGAAACCTTACTAATGATAAAACGCATCGGTATCTGTGGCACCGACCTTCATGCTTTTGAAGGTACCCAGCCTTATTTTAGCTACCCTCGAATATTGGGTCACGAGCTAGCTGCAGAAATAGTTACCACCGATGCAGCCGGTTTTTCAGTGGGTGAAGCGGTAACCTTTATCCCCTATTTTTACTGCGGAAAATGTGTTGCCTGCAAAATGGGGAAAACCAATTGCTGTGTAACTATTAATGTTTGTGGGGTTCATAGCGATGGGGGAATGAGAGCATATTTAACCGTCCCCTCCTATTCATTGGTTCATGGCGAAGGACTCAGCTTCGACGAACTGGCACTAGTGGAGCCGCTGGCCATCGGCGCCCATGGAGTAAGGAGAGCAGCCATTACAGCCGGCGAATACGTGTTGGTGATTGGGGCCGGACCAATTGGACTGGGCACAATGGAATTTGCCAGAATTGCCGGCGCCAAAGTAATCGCAATGGACATCAATGAAGATCGACTTCAATTTTGCCGAGAAAAATTAGCCATTGAGTTTGTTATCAACCCTGCCAATGAAGATGCGCTGGAACAATTAAAAATTATCACCCAGGGCGATATGCCCACTGTGGTAATGGACGCAACAGGCAGTCTGGGGGCCATCAATAATGGATTTAAATACCTGAGCCATGGTGGAAAATATATACTGATAGGGCTTCAAAAGGGAGAAATCAGTTTCAGCCATCCCGAATTTCACAAAAGAGAATCCACGCTAATGAGTAGTCGAAATGCCACTAGGGTCGATTTTGAATGGGTGATTGAATCCATGAAAAAAGGCTGGGTAAATCCAGCAACCTATATCACCCACCGGGTAAAATTTGATGCCGTAAAAGAAAACTTTGAAAGCTGGCTCAAGCCTTCCACCGGCGTGATAAAGGCGATGATAGAACTGTAGCTGTCATCTGTATTGCCAGCATATTATTTACAAGCATTACCATCACCCTTCACAAAATAGGATTTGTACTTTTTGGATTTTGGATCCATGCATCCCTGCAGGTTGAGTATTTTTATATTGCGAAAATCAACCGGCTGCCCCTCACTTTGCAGTGCGATAAAGCCTTCCTTCAGTAATTTACCATCTTGCTTTATTTTTGGGTCGTAATTGGCTACTACCCCACCTCCTATCTGTGGCTTTGAATACTGCAAAACCGTATCCCCATTTATGATATGGGTAATCAGCGAATCGCCCAATACAATAATTTCTCCTTTTACCCATTGCTCCCCTTCGTAAGTTTTGGAACTGGAAGATATACAGTGGCGCGGATCTATATGACCTTGGAACACCACATCTGTACCTGGCGAACACATATTGCCGGTAGGACGCGAAACGCCATCTCCTAGTCCAGCCAATAACTGAAACTCAACTGAAATAGGCCAATTCTGCTCACGCGGCATTGTATGAGGATCCTGCGAGTGAAACATTACCCCGCTGTTTTTGAGGGTATATTGTGGAGCATCTTTTCGCCACTGGCCCACAATACGATATTCAAAAACAAGGTGATAATAGGAATAAGGTTGTTTATAATACAGATGCCCAAACTGCTCATTAAAAACATCATATTGGTCGTACCGCACTTTTACAATACCATCTTCTACCCTGAAAGTATTACCATAATTATCGCCCACTTCGTGGTGATTGATTTTAGGTACCCAATCCTTGATGTCTTTACCATTAAAAAGGGTTTTCCAATCCTCCTTAGCTGCATTTCGCTGAGAAAAAGCAGACATCGCAAATAATAAAATAAAAGTAAAAGAACCCAATTTCAACCTAGTATACATTTTTTCCATACGTTTGTTTTTATTAAATTATTCGGATTTGATCGCTGTTACAATCTATTTTAGCAAAAAGTAAATATATATAAAACAAATAGTTTGGTCGTAAATATTTTTAGCAGCAGGGAATCGATCCGCATGTAGTTTTTAGTGCTTATCTTGGTTAAATATTGACCACCGTTTCCTTCTTCACAACCTATTTTAGGTCTAGCGAAAGGGAATAATAGCCGGATAAATTCAAATGGCAATCTGATTAATAAATCATCCTGATTATGAAAAATACAATTATCTATTGTTTGCTTTTGTGTAGTTATCACGTTCATGCACAAACGATGCCGAACTTTGAGTTAATCAAACTCGAAAAAATTTCGGACTATAAAAAAGCAGAACCCTTTGTTTTACAAACGGCCACGTTCCTATTATCTACTCCAATTAAAAGTGGAAACCAAGATCGAATCAATTCATTGCGCTTTATCAGCCAATGGATGAATGGCACACCCGATTATTCCCTTGTAATATTTGATGTAATGGACAAAATTGGCAAGGATAATATTGACCTTTTAGGAGTCTACATTTCAGCAATGACAAAATTCACCTTGGAAAACAAGGCGGCGGCCAAAGATGCCGCTGTGATTAAATTGAATGCGGTCACCATGCTAATAAAGTACTGTGAAAACAAAGACAATAATCTTAAAATGTCAAAACAATTAAAAAAACTTGCTGAAGCAAATGAAAAAGGTGAACTAGAACAGGCATTAAAATAAAGGATGTATTTTGAACAGTTTCCATTACTAACAATAGTCTGAATATTTAATACGCTGTCTCTGTTGAAAATAAAATATTTACGTAGAAATTATTTTTTTGAACATGCCAAATTTCTAAAAATATGAAAAATAAAATCCTACTCCTATTTTGTGCCATTTACTGTTGGTTAACCGGTCAATCGCAATCATCCGAGCTAAGACAGGGTAATTACTATACGGTAGCTCAAGGCAAGGTTAAACTAACTGAATATGCCAGTACCTATCATGATACAAATAGCTGGGCCAAACGGGTAGAGCAGATTAAAGCTACCATACGCCATGGTGCAAAACTGGAATTGTTACCTGAACGCTGTGCGCTCAAACCAATACGCAACAACAAACATATTTATGCTGATTACACGGTAGAAAATGTAGCTTTTGAAAGCCTTCCAGGCTTTTATGTTACAGGTAATCTTTACTTACCTAAAAATTTTAATGGTAAGATAGCAGGAGTAGTTAGTCCTCATGGACATTGGCCTAATTTAGCAGATTACGGAAGATTTCGCCCTGACGTTCAATACCGCTGTGCTACTCTAGCCAAAATGGGTGCTGCTGTTTTTACATATGACATGCTTGGATATGGCGAATCAACTCCTTGTTTGCATGAAAGTGCAGAAGCGGTAAGGCTTCAAACCTGGAACAGCATTCGGGTGGTAGATTTCTTGCTTTCACTGGGCTTTGTTGATGAGCAGCGACTAGGCGTTACCGGTGAATCGGGAGGTGGAACCCAGACATTCTTGCTGGCTGCCCTTGATGACAGAATAGATGTATCGGTACCAGTAGTAATGGTTGCTGCCAATTTTTTTGGAGGATGTGTTTGCGAAAGCGGTATGCCCATTCATAAATTTGGAAGCTTTGAGACCAATAATGCAGAGATTGCTGCAACTTTTGCACCTAAACCAATGCTAATCGTTTCGGATGGAGATGACTGGACTAGCAATACTCCAGAAATTGAGTTCCCCTACATCCGAAATATTTATAAATTATTTGGGGCAGAAGGAAATGTTGAAAATACCCACCTTCCTAATGAAGTACACGACTATGGATATAATAAAAGAACAGCGATGTATCATTTTTTAGCGAAACATTTGGGCCTCAATCTCAAAGCGGTAACCGATAGTCATGGACTGATTAATGAGCATTTTACCTATCTTTTAGAGCGCCCTTCGCTTCAAGTGTGGCCCGATAAGAATTATCCTATGGGGATTATTACTGACTGTTCTGAAGTAATTAAGAAGATGAACCCTTCCAAATTATGATCATGCATTGAAGGGCTTAAAAACGAGCCTGCAAAATAGACTGTATCAGAGGAAATATAAAATCGGGGAAAATAATTTATATTATTCAATAGAATCCATAGGTGCCAACCATAATTTTTTATCAAAAAATTACTATTCATTCCGATATTTTTTGCTTTTTATTTTGGAATGGCCCAAACTCAAAATCCATCTAAAATAATTGGCACCCCTATCCTACTTGATAATATTGTTATTGCTCAGCATGATTTTCGAAAAAATGATGGATTGGAATGATGCAAAAGCTGCATGCGATAGTTTAGGAAATGGCTGGAGATTACCTGATAAAGAAGAACTGACTTTTTTGTATCAAAACAAAGTCAGGATTGATATTTCTAAGTTTGACATCTATTGGAGTTCGTCGGAGTATGGCCCTGGCTTCTCGTGGTTCCAGAGTTTCGGCTATGGCGGTCAATACCCCAGCTATAAGCAGTACGCAGCATATGTTCGTGGTATAAAGGCCTTTTAATTATGAATCCCCATTTTAGTACACTATATTCAAATAAAACTTTACTGTATTTTTCTATGATATATATACCAGGATTACTAGCAGCTCTTTCACTCAAGAAGTCTGCCTTGACTTTAAGTTTAAAATGAATTCTTTAGGCGTAGATCCAGTCACCGATTTAAAGGCGGTATAAAAGGTGGAGCGGGACGAGAAGCCTGCTTTATTGGAAATGCCATCCATCGATAGCTTCTCCGCTTCACCGTTAATGAGTATTTCTTTGGCATAGTCAATCCGTAAATTAGTACGCAAATCGGTGAATTTTATCTTTAAAATATTGTTGAAGCAATATAACAAATGGTGTTGAGGCGCCTTTAATGCAATGGATAAATCCGTAAATGAAAACTTGTTGTTGAGATAGGGCTTTTCATTTTCAAGATAACTGGTAATGCTTGCAGCCAGCTTTATAAAGGGGTCTTCTGAATTATTTTCTATGGCATTGTTTGGCAGTGAACTGATAGTTTTAATATTGTAATAGTTCAGTGTTGGCTCTTCTTCGGGGTTTATATACCGGTAAGTTGGAATACCATAAAGTATCTGGGGAAAAAGGAGCAGACTGCCAACCATGGTAAACAAAGCTATTCCGGTAATATAGTGCGTAGGCAGGTTGACTGATGCAGCAGTTATTGCGTCTACTTTTGAAATCAGCGAAATAGAGAGTAGAAAAAAGTTTACCGCTATTATTAGTACTGTTATCAGCAGTAACATCAACCAATGGTATGTAATGCGGTGTTGCTTGAAAGGAATGGTTGAATTTTTTAGTTTGGAGGGACGGTGGCCCAATAAAATTCTAAGGGAAAAGAGCACATAGACAAACAGTAAAACAGGGCGTTCAATAAATGAAAAATTGATTGAATAGAGCAAATTGATGGATAGTTTTCTCACCACCTCCAGATTATTAATAATGGATTCCGCCAGTTGTAGCTTGTAGGCAAAAGGCTCCCGTAAATAGGGGAAAACATTGACAAAGTGAATCACCGCAGGAATAAAATGCCAACCATCACTCCAACTTAATCCCTGCCTATCTAGCAAAGTACCGCGCACATAAAAATACAGCAATGGTCCTAGTAGCAGCCATAAGGGAGAAAAATGACTAAAAAAAATGGCCAGCCAAAATGCCGACTTTCCATAGAAGGTAAAATAATGGGCTAGGCTGCAGGTTGAAAAAATCAGAAAAAGAAGTGAGAGGTAAAGGGCGTTTTTATTAACCTTCCAATTGTACAATGTCAATATGACTGAAAGAATGGCTATTAAAATCGAAATGTATAATAACATGGTAATCTAGGAAATTGGATTTTTGAAAGATTTTATCAAAGTGCAATTTACCTTAATGCGGAGCAAGTTCAAAATTCTGAAATAAAAACTTGTCTAAAATTCTGATTTTCGGATAAGAAAGCTGATAGAATGGAAAAATATGTTCCAAGGGTAATTTAGTTTTATCAATTAAAGATGCACTGGAAAACATAAGCATAGGCTATTTTTCAATTGCCATTATGGCATTGCACTTTGTTTATTATTCCACTTCATTAGCGGACAAATCGAATAGTTGCAATTATGTATAATATGAACAAACAAATCCATTTGTTTTCTAAAACCCTTTCCTGTCTTTTTTTGACCTTGACAATGGTAGTCGCTGGTTTACTACTAACCAGCAATCAGACAACCTCGCAAAACTATACCATAGATCCAAATTCCTAAAAACCAAACTATGCTGACAATATCACCTTCACTTACTTGTCAATATTTCAAATCCACCAATTTTTACCATTATTTCAGGGCCTCCTTATTGCTGCCGCTTCTGCTGAGCGGTCTTTTTGCTACAGCACAAAATGCTTATACCAGCACGGTCAATATTGCCGGTTTATCCGCTACGGTTGGAGATTACCGCCTCGACTGGAGCGTAGGTGAGTCGGCTGCCATCACGAGTATGTTCAACGGCGATCTGGTCCTCACCAACGGTTTGTTGCAGTACAGCGTAGAAAACCAGCTGGAAGCCAATCTCGTTCCCAGCTTTTTGACCGGTGAAATCATCATTTACCCCAATCCGGTCAAAAATATACTGAACATCAACATCCTACATGCCAACAAGGGCAGGCACCAGCTGGAACTACTGGACGCATTGGGCGCCAAAATCAAAGAGGTGCTAGTGGTCTACAACGGGTTGGGAGTACTTCAAAAATGGAACCTCAGCGGATTAGCCGCTGGCCAGTACCTATTGAATATCCGCCAAACCCACCCGGTTACCGGAAGACTGATGAAGAAAAAAGCATATAAAATACTTAAAATTAATTGATAACTGAATAATTGATAACTGAATAATTGATAACTGATAGTTTTTAAATGATAATTTTTTAACTGATAACTGAAAACTGATAGTTTTTAAATGAAAGAGGATAAATGATAATGGTCAAATGATAATGGAAAAATTGTTTAGCTAAATATCTAAACATCTAAACTCCTAAACCTCTAAACCCCTAAACATCTAAACCTCTAAACTTCTAAACCTCTAAACCCCTAAACATCTAAACCTCTAATCTCCGAAACTCCTAAAACAATAAAATATGCATACTATATTCGCTCGTACCAGTTCTTTTTTTATCGCGCTGCTTTTCATTGGCTTTGCTGGTTTTGCGCAGGCGCCCAATTTACTCAATTACCAGGGGGTAGCCCGCAATGCAGTGGGTAATCCATTACCTAACCAGACGATGAATCTTCGTTTGTCGGTTCATAACCTTACTGCTTCGGGCGCTACGGTGTACAGCGAAACCCGCGTCATCAAAACCAACCTGGGTGGCTTGTTTTCCGTGCAGATCGGCAGTGCGGGCAGCACCAGTACCACGGGCACCATCGGCGCTGTAAACTGGCTTTTGGGCGATAAATATTTGCAGGTGGAAATAGACGCTGCCTCCAACAATAATTATTTGAACATGGGCACCGTTCAACTGGTGAGTGTGCCCTATGCATTCAATGCAGGTTCGGCAAACAATGCCGCCACTGTTACCACCAATGCCAACCTTACGGGAGCGGTCACCAGCATTGGTAATATTACCAGCCTTTCGGCCTCACCCGCCCTAACGGGTGTGCCCTCTGCACCTACTGCTGCCCCAGGTACGAATACCAATCAAATTGCCACTACTGAATTTGTAACCGCTGCCGCCTTAACCGGTCCGGCGGGAGCAAAAGGAATACAGGGATTGCCCGGTGCAGTCGGACCTGCTGGTCCCCAAGGAATACAAGGTGTTCCGGGGCCGATTGGTGCCACCGGATCAGTGGCCAATGTTGGTGCAATTAGCGGAACGCCTACTACCAATGGTGCAAGCATCAGTTCCGGAATACTAAGCCTAGCCCCTGCTGATGCAAATAACGGGGGAGTTATAACCACCGGTTCCCAAACGTTTTCGGGTACAAAAACTTTTAACAGCCCCATCAATGGGTCCATCAGTGGCAATGCAGCCACGGCCACACTTGCCGCAACAGTTACCACCAATGCCAATTTAACCGGCGATGTAAGAAGTACCGGCAATGCCACAATTATAGGGGCAGAGAAAGTAACCAACAGCATGCTAGCGGGGTCAATTGACCTGACGAGTAAAGTTACCGGCTCCCTGCCTATTGCAAATGGCGGTACCGGTACCACAACACTTACAGGTTATTTGAAGGGAAATGGCACCTATCCATTGAATGGCGTTTCAACAATTCCTGCTACCGACATAACTGGTTTGATAAAAAAGGTAAATGGAGTATCGCCTAATCTATTGGGTAACGTATCCATCCCTTTTGGATACGTTAATTCTGGTGTATTTAGCGCAAAGCCAGTAAGTGGAACCGGTACCAACGGAGATATTTATGTTGTGTCCGGCGACCCTACAGCTTCCAATAATGGAAGGACATACATCTATGACGGAACAAATTGGAATGAGATTACCATGAATCTATCTACAACGGATGCACGCTATCTTTCATTGGCAGGAGGCATATTGTCCGGCAATTTGGTGATACCCACAGCCAATAGCATTACCTTGACAGATTTACCAATAAGCGGAACGGATGCAGCGAATAAAAATTACGTTAACCAGCAAGTATTAGGGGCAACCCTTGCCGATGCTACTACCGGTGCAAAGGGAAAAATACAGCTGTCTGGAGATTTGGCAGGAACAGCCTCCACCCCTTCAGTAATTACTGTTGGAGGAAGCACGGCTGCGGCAATCAATGCCGCCACCCTATTAGCGAATGCCGCTACAAATAGTAATACCACTAGTACGATTGTTAAAAGAGATGCTGCTGGAAATTTTTCAGCCGGTACCATTACCGCCGATATTAACGGCAATGTGAATGGCACCGCCAATAATGTAACCGGAACCGTTGCTATTGTCAACGGAGGCACCGGTGCAACGAATGCCACAGATGCAAGAACGAATATGGGGGCCGAGTCGGTTGCAAATAAATCAACTGCCACAGATTTAGGCAATAGCAGTCCGAGTGACCTCTTGTATCCTTCGCAAAAGGCAATCAAGTCTTATATTGATAACAGTGTTTCTACTGCAGTCAGTACAGGGGCTCCAGATGCCACAAGTTTTGCAACCGGTAAAATTAAATTGGCAGGGGATATAGGAGGAACCGCTTCCACTCCTTCAGTGGTTACTGTTGGCGGAAGTACGGCTTCAGCAATTAATACGGCAACAATTTCAGCAAATGGGGCAACCAATAGCAATACATCCAGTGCAATTGTTAAAAGGGATGCAAGCGGTAATTTTTCAGCCGGTACCATCACTGCCAATTTAATGGGTACTGCAACCAATGTTACGGGAATAGTTGCAGTAGTCAATGGAGGTACCGGGGCTACCACATTAACAGGTCTAGTAAAAGGTAATGGAACGAGTGCCTTTACAGCAGC
>JBIKOV010000065.1:0-15715 GCA_044357815.1 Ferruginibacter sp.
ACCTAGCATTTAATCTTACCTGTGGAGTTTTGTTGTGGCCGCTAGAGTTTGTAGTGACTGATATTGTGAATGAGTATTATGGCCCTAAAGCAGTTAAAAGAATTTCCTATACGGCTGTAGCGTTGATTAGCTATGGATTCATTATGTTTTATTTTGCCATGGCTGTACCTCCTGCTGATTTTTGGTATGGTTCCGGATCGGCCGACGGTATTCCTGATATGAGTAAGGCTTTCAATGGTGTTTTTGGACAGGGGATGTGGATCATATTGGGAAGCTTAATTGCTTTTTTGGTAAGCCAGCTGGTGGATGTAACAGTATTTCATAAAATAAAAAAGCACACAGGAGAAAAAAAAGTATGGCTTAGGGCAACAGGATCTACTTTGGTATCTCAGTTGGTGGATAGTTTTATTGTACTTTTCATTGCTTTTAAAATTGGAAAAGGATGGAGTTGGCAACTCGTACTGGCTATCTGTCTGGTAAATTATTTGTATAAATTTACCATGGCCATATTACTTACTCCTTTGATTTATCTGGTAGAAAAAAGAATTGAAATTTATCTAGGCCATGAAACTGCCTATAAAATGAAGCAGGCTGCTATGGGCAAGGTGAATGAATAAATTTACACTTCTACCCAGGTATGATCGGCTAATAGTTTTACTGGGGCAATGAATTTCTTGTAAGGACCCGCACCTCCGCCATATTCTTTTGCACTAATTAATGAAAGTACAAAGGTGTCATCTGCCTTTTCATACAAAAAATAGGTATGTCCAATTACTGGGACAAAACTAAGCTTGGCACCATAAATAATCATACTGAGTTCTTTTCGCATTTGAATCTCCTGCGCTTGGATGGCTAGTAATTCAATTTGTTTTCGAATCTGGTCAAGCTGCATATTGGTTTGCTCTTCCATAGCCGTGAGAGCCTTGTGGCGGATTACCCCCTCTTCAGTTGCTTTTATTACAGCCCCACTTACCGAGGTAGAATAGGGCATTACGCTCAACTGTTTGTGGTATATTTCGGTATTCGTATAAGCGGTGCCGTCAGGCCGATCCCCCTTTTGCACCACCTTTAAATATCCATTGGGCATCAGTTCATTCAGTATGGTCACTACCGGCAGGCTGTTTTTGTAAAAAATAATTTCAAAATTCAAGGCATCAGTAAAAATGGCTTTTACCTCATCGGCAGTCGCTTTGTCTTCAAATGGAAAAGATGCTCCGTCTGATAGGAGGGTGTAGGTAGAAGCAAAAGCTTGATTTTCCAAGGTTACCCAATTGATGCTAATTGCAATTTCTTTTTTATTTGAAGTCGCTTCTATTTTGTAAATACCCGATTTTGGCCTTCCGCCAAATTCATAACTCCCTTTTTCGGGAAACAATTGCCAGGATGCAATAAAATTGTACAATTGAATCATAATGGTAAATTGAATGCTAATAAATTGTATTACAAAATTAGCAAGCATTTTGTTTTGAGATCAGGAATTCAATTTTACAAAGTAAATCGCATGCCTTATAGCCTTTCATCATTCAATTTTATTAATTTTGTGTTATTAAATTAGAATAATTTTGCCCTTTCCCTGAAATGTAGGAAATTTACTCAATTCATTATATTCAATGTTATTATTGTAATTGATACAGATACGGTAATCGTATTTGAATGCACTTCATTTGTAAAAAATACGGATACGTAATCCTCTTTCTGAAGGTTGTCTGCCTAATGAATTATTTACACAAGTATCTTTCAAAAGTTACTCTTGTTTCAATTGGCTTTTTGTATTCGGGAGTTTTTTCACTTAAAAAACGTTTGAAATGTTGGATTACATTCAGTACTAGCTTATAGAAAAATATTAAAGATGCTCACTCGATTTACTGATTCATTATTTCAACTCATTCAATCGCTTGAAAAAGCGGAGAAGCGAAATTTTAAGCTTTTTATCAAAAGAAGTTCGGGCAATGAAGATTTGAAAATCATTGAATTATTTGATGCGCTAGATAAGTTACATGAATATGATGAAGCCGTTTTACTTAAAAAGCTCACCTCCATTCGCAAACCCCAGTTATCTAATATCAAAGTACATCTTTATAAGCAATTGCTTGCCAGCCTTAGGATTATAAAAAGCGCGGATAGTATCGATATGCAGCTCAATGAGCAATTGGATCATGCACGTATTTTGTATAATAAGGGCTTGTATTTACAGAGTCTAAAAATTTTAGAAAAATTAAAGGAAACGGCCAAACACCACAATAAATTTAATTTTTTAACTCAGGTAATATCTTGGGAAAAGAAAATTGAGACATTGCATATTTCCAGAACCATGCAGGATAGGGGAGAGCTTTTGTCTTTAGAAGCTGTGGAAGTAAATTTACGAGTGGATATGGTGGCAAAACTGTCTAATTTGGCGCTGCGATTGTATAGCTGGTATATTAAAAATGGTCATGCCCGAAATGAAAAGGATGAAATGGGGGTGAAAGAATTTTTAAAAACGAATCTTCCTGCAACTGCGCATGAACAAACGGGTTTTTATGAAAGAATGTATTTGTATCAGAGTTATTGTTGGTATGCATTCATTCGACAGGATTTTTTAATGTATTATCGATATGCTCAAAAATGGGTCGATGTTTTTCATGAGCAACCCTTGATGATACGCGTAGAAACTGGCTATTATATCAAGGGACTTCATAATTTACTCAATGCTCATTTTGATTTGAGAAATTATCAGAAGTTTGAAATTGATCTCCAACATTTCAAAAAATTTGCAAAATCTTCAGTAGCTGACCAGCACGACAATCATCGGATACAAACTTTCGTTTACATTAGTAGTGCTAGAATTAATCAGCATTTCATGATGGGGACTTTTGCAGAGGGTTTGAAAGAAGTTCCCCTGATTGAAGCAAAGCTGAAGGAGTATTCACTTTTCCTGGATAATCATAGGCTATTGGTGTTTAATTATAAGATCGCCTCTTTATATTTTGGAAACGGCGATTTTGACATTTGCATTGATTATCTCCAAAAAATCATCAATGGTAGTGATTCTATGCGAAATGATCTACAGTGTTATGCACGATTGATGCATTTGATGGCGCATTATGAATTGGGGAATTTTGAAATTATCGACTCACTCATCCGGTCTGTTTATCGCTTTATGTCAAAGAAGGAAAACCTAACTATTGTGGAAGAGGAGATGTTTAAGTTTTTGAGGAATTCTTTTCATGTGCATCGCCAAAAATTGAAGCCTGAGTTCCAAAAATTACTAGTTAGCCTGAAACAACTGGAAAAAAATCGCTTTCAAACACGCTCTTTTGCCTATCTCGACATTATATCCTGGGTAGAAAGCAAAGTGATGGATAAGTCGATGAGTTCGGTCATCAAAGAAAAGTACCTCCACCAGAAAAAAAGAATTTACTAGTTCGAAGGTTCATTCCCTTGATTTTGTATGACTATTCATTTCTTGGAATATTGGTCAGTTTAGCAAGCTGGGGCTAAAAATAGGCTGTTTAATTATTTAAGCAATATTTTTGCTTTCTAAATACAATCATTTGAGCGCTACTGTTTTTTTTATAACCCCTCCTTTCACTCAGCTTAATACGCCTTATCCAGCGACGGCCTATTTAAAAGGATTTTTGAATACAAAAGGTATCTCTTCTTTTCAGTCCGATTTAGGAATTGAAGTAATGCTGATTATCTTTTCAAGGCAGGGATTGCTTCATTTGTTTGATTCAATAGCCCATGCTAAAGAAAATCAGCTTTCTGAAAATGCGGTAAGGATCATAGCCCTTCAAAATGATTACATTCAATCAATCGATTCAGTCATTCTTTTTTTGCAAGGGAAAAAGCCAACGCTGGCTCATTTGATTGCAAAGAGAAATTACCTCCCCGAAGCCAGTCGGTTTGCTCAGTTGGATGATTTAGTGTGGGCCTTTGGAAGTATGGGTATACAAGACAGGGCAAAACACCTGGCTACCATGTACCTAGAAGATTTATCGGATCTGATTAAAGAATGTGTAGATCCTCATTTTGGTTTTAGCAGATACGCAGAAAGACTGGGTCGTTCGGCCAATAGTTTTAATGAGCTGTACGAAGCTATGCAACAGCCAAATACTTATATAGATGAGGTACTGTTAAGTGTTTTAAAATGCAGGATTGAAGCCGTTCATCCTTTATTAGTGGCTATTTCAGTCCCCTTTCCTGGAAATTTATATGCTTCCCTACGTTGCGCACAGTGGATTAAAAAAAAATACCCTTCTATTAAAGTGGCGATGGGCGGAGGTTTTGCCAATACAGAATTGCGTTCTTTGTCAGATGTTCGTGTTTTCGAATTTTTCGATTTCATTACTTTGGATGATGGGGAAGCGCCTATCGAAAATTTAATCCTTTACCTACAAGATAAAATCCCAGTTACAGCATTAAAACGCTGTTTTACGTTGGTGGATGGAAAATTACTGTTTATTAATAATGCAGCCTGTACAGATTATAAGCAAGGGCAGGTGGGGACACCAGATTACAGTGATTTTTTACTGGATCAATATATTTCAGCTATTGAGATTGTTAATCCTATGCATAGCCTTTGGAGTGATGGGAGGTGGAATAAACTAACGATGGCGCATGGGTGCTATTGGGGGAAATGCACCTTTTGTGATATTTCCTTGGATTATATTAAATTATATGAACCCATTACAGCTTCCTTGCTTTGTGATCGTATTGAAGAAATGATAGCCCAAACGGGTGAGAATGGCTTTCATTTTGTGGATGAGGCAGCTCCTCCTGCTTTAATGCGGGCGCTTGCATTGGAAATCATTAAAAGGAAGTTAATAGTAATCTGGTGGACCAACATTCGTTTTGAAAAAAGTTTTACCCGTGACCTTTGCCTGTTGTTAAAGGCTTCCGGCTGCATTGGCGTGTCGGGAGGATTGGAAGTGGCTTCTGACCGGCTACTGGAATTAATTCAAAAAGGGATTACCGTAAAGCAGGTGGCAGTTGTAAATAAAAATTTTACGGAAGCCGGCATCATGGTGCATGCTTATTTGATGTACGGTTTTCCCACGCAAACTACTCAGGAAACCATCAATTCTTTGGAAATGGTGCGGCAATTATTTGAAGCGGGTGTTTTACAGTCAGGATTCTGGCATCAATTTGCTATGACTGCACACAGTCCCGTGGGGATGAACCCTGAAAAATATAAGGTAAAAAAAATAACGGATGCCATAGGCAGTTTTGCAAATAATGATATTGTGCATTCAGATCCAACAGGAGCCGATCATGATAGTTTTAGTTTTGGTCTGAAAAAATCATTGCTCAATTTTATGCACGGAGCCTGTCTGGATCATCCCCTCCAAAAATGGTTTGATTTTAATGTACCCAAAACAACCGTTCCCAAGGATTATATTACCCAAGCATTGCAAGAAGAGGATTTGACTTCCATAAAGCCGACTGCTAAAATTGTTTTCTTGGGCAATCAGCCCTCAATAGAAAGCTATATCAAATCAAAAAAGGGAAGTCAATGGGAAATGAGTTCGTTAACATTTCAGGGCAAGCGGGAAACCTTTGTGATTAAGGTAAATAAGGAGCAGGGGCAATGGTTGGCAGCCATGCTTAGCCAGTTATCCATCAATGCTAAGAAATCGTTTACGCTACTTGAGGTAAAAACTAGCTATGAAACAGCGGGGCTTACCGACTTTGAGTTGTTTTGGGATAATAAACCTGTTAATACCTTGTACAAAATGGGATTATTGCAATTGTAATTAATGTTTGCAAATAATTGAAATACAATTTATTACAAAATAATTTACAGTCGAATTGGGGGTTAGGCAGTTATTGTTGTCTTAATTCTTCTTCAATAACTTCATTATAAGCATCTTCATTTTCAATGATCCATTTGGGAAGTGGATTATTTATTATTTTCCATTTATTGTCAATTTTCTGAATATTGAAAAATACCCTGGAGTCGCGTTCGTCCACAACATCAACAGTGAAAAGGCCCTCAGTATTTTCATTTAGTTTCCTGAAATTGAACTCCTTTAGTCTTCCGTTTGCTTTAATAAGCTTTGAAAACTGTATATTTTTAGTGAATGTTACCTGCATAGGGGTTATAATTTTGTAAAAGTAAGGCAATAATCATACTGTAATTTTAAAAATGGCTGTTTCTTCCAATTTTTTTTGTTATTAAAATTATAATTCACTGATTCAACGGTTAATAAAAGGATTTTGAATGAGGGTTGAAGTTAATCGTTTTTATATAACAATTAAAACAAATATAAATAAAATATAATAAATAGTGTAGTTAATTTTATTTACTAAATCATCCATTAGCAATGAATCTAGGCCATTTATTACTAGGAGTAGGGTTAATTAGGCAATGATGTATTTTAAAGTAAAGCTGTATTTAGGTTGGTTCAATCAGAAATATCCCTTATTTTTGAAACATGACAACTGAACATTTGAAGGATATGAGAGACCGTGTGTTGGTCTTGAGGAGGTTTCTTTGACGTCGCTAACAGAGAAATTAAAATAAATAACGACAAACAACTCTCGCTTTCACCGGGTTTCTGGGATGATAATGCCCGGGCTACAGCCATTTTAAAGGAAACTAAAGTCAACGAATATTGGGTGAATATGTATCACCATGTAACGTCGTTGGTAGAAGATTTTGCTGTATTGTTCGATTTTTGGAAGGAAGGGGAAGCGGGTGAAGAGGAGGTTAAAGAGGCTTACAACTTGGCAAATACAGCCATCGATGAGGCGGAATTTAAAAGCACGCTCAATGAACCAACCGATGCATTGCCGGCGGTTTTACAAATCAATAGTGGAGCTGGTGGAACTGAGAGTCAGGACTGGGCCGAAATGCTTGCCAGAATGTACCGTATGTATGGAGAGAAGCAGGGCTGGACAGTAACCGAGCTAGATTGGCAGTGGGGGGATGGTGCCGGTATAAAAACTTGTACCTTCCAGTTTGACGGCCCCTTCTCTTATGGATTTTTAAAGGCAGAAAGTGGGGTTCACCGACTGGTTCGAATCAGCCCTTTCGATAGCAATGCTAGGAGACATACTTCCTTTGCTAGTGTATATGTTTATCCCCTTATAGATGATACCATTGAGATTGCGGTTAATCCAGCTGATGTGGATTGGGCGTTTTTTAGAAGTGGTGGCAGTGGAGGACAGAATGTCAATAAGGTAGAAACGGCTGTTCGCCTTACCCATCGGCCCAGCGGATTTATAGTAGAATGTCAGCAGGCCCGTACTCAGGGAGAAAATCGGGAGAAGGCGATGGCGATGTTAAAAAGTCGTTTGTATGAAGAGGAAATGCGTAAGCGACAAGCGGCTTTGGATGCAACCAATTCATCTAAGAAAAAAATTGAGTGGGGTAGCCAGATTAGGTCATATGTTTTTCATCCTTATAAAATGATTAAGGATCACCGGACTGATTTTGAAGTTGGTAATGTTGGTCCAGTGATGGATGGAGACCTAGATGGCTTTATCAAAGCTTATTTGATGAGCGAAAAAGAAGCGGCAGCATCTTAATATTGTTAATTTTAATCTGCCTAAATAAATGATAATCAATATTATATCTATATTTATATAAATATTTAATTTAATTTAATTTTTTTGAAAAATGTTTCAGTGGTTGCGTTTCAAAAAATGGAGCTTAGCTCCGATTCGTCCGCCCTACTACTTGTTTCAAAAGGGCTGTCAAAGTTGATAACAACTTGGGTTTGGCATTAAAATAGGAAGAAATTGTAGACGATACGCTATTTATCGATGGAAGCAAACTTAGCTCTTTCTAAATTGCAGGTATAAATGAAGCGAATCAGGATAAAGCTTTTTTAAAGCAACTTCAAATGTTAGTTTTCAAAGACGAAAAGGATCGGTTGACCAAAATAATCCGTTTTTCGCTCGGTACCTTGATTCAAACCGAGATTTTTTTATTCATTATTATGATCATCCATCCGTGAAATGCCCGAATAGATTAGGTTATTTTATCAACTTAAAATGTAATTAAATGCAGTACGGAAATTTTTATTACCCAATGCCGATCAACGAACCTGTGTTGAATTATGCTCCAGGAAGTAAGGAGAAACTGGTATTGAAAAAAGTCCTGAAAGAATTAAAAATAGAAAAAATGGATATTCCGATGTACATCGGAACTGAAGAAGTGAGAACTGGTATAAAAAAGGCATTGCATCCTCCCCATGAGCATGGTCATTTGCTAGGTAATTATCATGAAGGAAATGCGGTCCATGTAAAGAACGCCATTGCAGCGGCACTAAAAGCAAAAGAAAAATGGGCCGGACTGAATTGGGAAAATAGGGCCAATATATTTTTAAAGGCGGCTGATTTACTGGCTACCAAATATCGCCCTTACATTGTTGGGACTACGATGCTTGGGCAAAGCAAGAATGTTTTTCAGGCAGAAATAGACGCTGCATGCGAACTGATCGATTTTTTGCGTTTCAATGTTCACTTTCTTAGTGAAATATATCGTGAACAGCCCATCAGTGGTCCAGGGGTGAATAATCGATTGGAATACCGGCCACTGGAAGGTTTTGTATTGGCAATTACTCCCTTTAATTTTACAGCAATTGGCGGAAATTTGCCTACTAGTGCTGCCATGTGTGGCAATGTGGTAGTATGGAAATGTGCCCATGCACAAGTCTATAGCGCACAGTTATTCATGCGTATTTTAAAGGAAGCTGGTTTGCCCGATGGGGTTATTAATTTGGTTTATGTGGATGGGCCCATATTGGGAGAAGTATGTTTTAATCATCCTGATTTTGGTGGGGTTCACTTTACTGGCAGCACAGGTGTTTTTAATTTTATTTGGAAAAAAATTGGGGCTAATACAGATATCTATAAATCCTATCCTCGAGTAGTGGGTGAAACGGGTGGAAAAGATTTTGTGATTGCACATAAAAGCGCCGATCCAGATGTGGTGGTAGCTGCATTAGCTAGGGGAGCATTCGAATATCAGGGCCAAAAATGTTCGGCAGCATCTAGGGCCTATATCCCTTCAAACCTTGCTGTAGAAATAAAGAAAAAGCTGGTGGCTGAAGTTAAGACCATGAAAATGGGGACGGTGGAGGATTTTACCAATTTCATCAATGCAGTGATTGATGAAAAGAGCTTTCTAAAATTGGAAGGGTATATTAAATTGGCTAAAAAAAGGGATAGTAAGGTTAAAATACTGGTAGGAGGCAAATGTGATAAAACCAAGGGTTATTTTATTGAACCCACCATAATTGAAACAACGGATCCTCATTATGTGACGATGTGTGAAGAGCTTTTTGGGCCCGTGTTGACGATATATGTATATGATGAAAATAAATTTGAAGATGCTTTGAAATTAGTAGATCGTACTTCTCCTTATGCACTTACAGGTGCAGTGATTGCCCAAGATCGATTTGCAGTGGAATTGGCCACCAATCAATTAAGAAATAGTGCTGGTAATTTTTACATCAATGATAAGCCTTCTGGAGCGGTAGTGGGGCAGCAGCCCTTTGGAGGAGCTAGGGCCAGCGGAACGAATGATAAGGCAGGTAGCCTTTTAAATCTTTATCGATGGTTAAGTGCCCGAACAATTAAAGAAACCTTTACTCCTGCCACGGATTATAGGTACCCGTTTATGTTAGAGAAATAATGCAATATTTTCCATTTGGCCATTTAAAAATGGTTGATTGTTTCAAATTCTTTTTAATTCGAACAATATCAGATAAATTCGCTGTATAAAATTTCAATTTGAAAACAATACTTGATAAACGTCAGTTACATCTGACTATTTTGCGCCTTGCTCACCAGTTGCTTGAAAATCACCTGCAGTTGGATGAGGTAGTATTTATTGGGCTGCAGCCAAGAGGTGTTCAGGTTAGTAAGCGCATAGTTGATAATGTACGTAATCTTTGTAAGGGTGAAAATGTTCAATATGGCATATTAGATATTACTTTTTACCGTGATGATGTAAGAAAAGAACTGCATATTGCTAATACCACTGATATTCCTTTCTCGATTGAAGGGAAAGTAGTGATTTTAATCGATGATGTATTGTATACTGGTAGAACCATTCGTGCTGCCCTAGATGCGCTTCAGGACTTTGGAAGGCCCAAAAAAATTGAACTTTGCGTTTTGGTTGACAGGAGATTCAACCGGGAATTGCCTATTCAACCTGACTATTGCGGAAAATCGATCGACACTAGCTATTCTCAAAAAGTGAAGGTAGAATGGGAGAAGGAAGAAGTGGTTTTATATTAAAATACCAATCAATAAATTAGTATCCCGAAAATTTGTGTCGTTCTAGGCTTAGAATTCAAACAAATATATTAGCTTTGACCCTTAATGCAACTATCTACCAAACATTTATTGGGCATTAAAGATCTTTCTGCGGAAGATATTTCTCTAATTTTAGCTACCGCCTCACAATTCAAAGAAGTTTTACAGCGCCCCGTTAAAAAAGTACCTTCCCTTCGGGACATCACCATTGTTAATTTATTTTACGAAAATAGTACTCGCACCAGAATCTCTTTCGAATTGGCCGAAAAGCGCTTAAGTGCTGATAGTATCAATTTTTCAGCTTCTGCATCCTCAGTATCAAAAGGAGAGACCTTGTTGGATACGGTAAACAATATTCTGAGTATGAAGGTAGATATGGTGGTAATGCGCCATAGTGCAAGTGGAGCACCCCATTTTTTAGCCAAACATATTCCTGCCGCAATTGTAAATGCGGGGGATGGAATCAATGAGCATCCTACACAAGCCTTATTAGACGCCTTTTCCATTCAAGAAAAAATAGGTAGTCTGGAAGGGAAAAAGGTGGTACTAATTGGAGATATCATGCATTCAAGGGTGGCATTGAGCAATATCTACCTCTTAAAGAAAATGGGCGCAGAAGTAATGGTGGCAGGCCCCCCAACCTTGATACCTACCTATATAAAGGAAGCATTACAGGTAAAAGTGGAGTATAATTTGAAAAAAGCATTACAGTGGTGTGATGTGGCCAATGTGTTACGAATTCAACTCGAACGCCAAAATCAGGTACTTTTTTCTTCACTTAGGGAATATAACCTTGCTTATGGGGTAAGTAAAAAATTACTGGATGGCTTGCAAAAAGAAATTGTCATAATGCATCCGGGCCCTATTAACAGAGGAGTTGAAATTGATAGCGATGTGGCCGATAGTAGTCAGTCCATTATATTGCAGCAGGTAGAAAATGGGGTTGCAGTAAGGATGGCAGTATTATATTTACTAGCCGGAAAGAAGGCAGAGTAAGCTAAACTGAGTTAACCTTCATGGTTCAAACCTAAATATCATTCAAACAATCTATGCAACGTACCTGTTTATTTCCCGGAACCTTCGATCCTGTTACCATGGGGCATATTGATATCATCAACCGAGCAATGCCATTGTTTGACAAATTGGTGATTGGTATCGGTAGAAATGTAAATAAGGTGCCGATGTTTAGCGAAGAAAGACGCCTAGACTGGTTGCTGGAGATCTACAAAGATGAGCCCAAGGTGACAGCTGTTGTTTACGATGGTTTAACTGTTAACTGCTGTAAAGCTGTTGGAGCTAATTTTATTTTGCGGGGTATCCGTTATGTCAACGATTTTGAATACGAAAAGGCAATTGCTGATATGAACCGAAGCATCGACGGTCATATCGAAACGGTTTTTTTAACCTGTTTGCCCCAATATACCTCAGTAGCCTCCACCTTGGTTCGAGATGTCTTGAAAAATGGGGGAGATGTCTCCCAGTTTTTACCAGCAGTGGTGAATGAATCGATTAAGAAAAATGGGTAATGATTTTCGTTGTATCAGATTGGTACAACTTATTCTTTCGACTCCCTAAATCTCTCCACTATTTCTCTTATGGAGGCATAGGTGTTTTCCAGTGGCTCTTCAATATCCTTCATGGTTATCCATTTTATTGCGGTTATATGCTCTTCCTTTTGGGGAACTAGGGTTTGATCACCCAAACAGCGCATATGAAACCAGTGGGTTGTCTTCAAAAAATGCTTTCCAAAAGCAGAATAGGTATGGTAAGTGCAGCCTATCTTATTTTTCAATTGCAGATTGATTACGCCTGTTTCCTCTTCTACCTCCCTGATAGCTGCTTGTTCAAAATTTTCCCCCTTTTCTACCTTTCCTTTGGGCAGATCCCATTTATTGAGGCGGTAGATAAATAGCATTTGCTTTTGATCGTTTTGTACTATTCCTCCAGCAGCTTCAATTAGGTCAAACTGTTTAAAAAAATCTTTTTTCAGCTCATCTAGGTCAGAATGGAGCAGTACACCGGCATGAAAGGCTTCTTTTTTAATTTCGTGCAGTAGGGACTTAATAGCTGGCGCAGACACCTCATCTATAAAAATAGCATCTGGATGGTGCAGTATTTCTTTTAGTTCGGTATCAATCTCGTTGCAGAGATAGACCGGTTTGTCATCAAAGTAAATTTTTAGGTACATATAATTTGAATTAATTGTTTGGGTTGAGTACCATTAGTTGTAGGGATTTCAGTTAGCAAAATGAGGAACTAACAGGAAAAGCGAAGGTCTAATGGCTTTTTTTATTAATTTGCAGCATGACAAATGAAAAAGCTACGGCTGAAAAGCTACTACAAATTAATGCAATTAAATTGAGTCCGCAAGCTCCCTTTACTTGGGCAAGTGGTTGGAAAAGTCCAATCTATTGTGATAATCGCAAGGTTTTATCCTTTCCTTTCAGTAGGGATTTTATTAAAAGCGAAATGTGCAATGTAGTATTCGAGCAATTTCCGGATGCAGAATTGTTGGCTGGGGTTGGTACGGCAGGTATTCCCTGGGGAGCAATGGTGTCAGATCAGTTAAAATTGCCCTATATTTATGTTCGACCTAAACCCAAAGAGCATGGAATGGGCAATCAAGTAGAAGGGGTTTATGAAAAAGGAGCAAAAGTGGTGGTGATAGAGGACCTTATTTCTACAGGTAAAAGCAGTCTGGAAGTGGTAGAAGTTTTGCGTAAGGTAGGGGTGGAAGTAATTGGGATGGTGGCTATTTTTACCTATGGGTTTGATATAGCCGAAAAAGCGTTTTCAGCAGCGGGTGTGCGCTATACTACGCTGACCAATTATAATACATTGATCGAATTAGCGGCAGAAAAGGGGATTGTAAGTGCTGAAGAGCAAAAAACTTTGTTAAACTGGAGGCAGGATCCAGCTAATTGGAACGTAATTTGATACCTTGAAGGCAATTAACAGTAAAATTATTTTATATGAAGTCTATTAAATTAACGCTATTGGCATTGGTTGGATTGGTTTCCATCGCCTTTGCACAGCAAAAAGCAGTACAAAAAGTAGTTATTAAAACCCCATCCGTGCAATGTGAAATGTGTAAGGATAGGATTGAAAAGTATTTGAGCCGTGAACCAGGCATTACAGCTGTAAAAGTGGATTATAAGAAAAAGACAACTACGGTGAGTTATTTAACCGATCGAAACGATCTTGAGCAAATTAAGACGGCAATAGCCAACATTGGATATGATGCAGATGATGTTGCAGCAGAAGAAACTTCTTATGCAAAATTGCCTAAATGTTGTAAAAAGCCTGCAGAAAAGAGTCCTTCCGTGGCTCCTTAGTTTACCTGCTACAATTAGTTATTTGATAAAAAACACCCTTTGAGGTGTTTTTTTATGCCCTAGAATATCGAAAATTTTTGCTTGCTTTCGTATTGTATTGGAAAAGTTTTTGAAATACGCCCCTTTCTTATCTTAATAGTACCATCAACTTTGAGTAGCACCTCTTTGCTAAAAATAGCAATAATGCTATTTTTTAATAGGTTCTTCATGTCTACTTCCATTTTTACAGGAATGGAAAATTCGCCCTTTTTAGGAATTGAAACCAACTGGTCATGTGAAGTATGTCCTAGGTAATTATTATCTACAAAAACGTCCAGGTCAAATTTGTTTAATTGTAAGCTAAAGTTGTTTGGGTTAAAAAAAACAAGGTCAGTTTTAAGGGTGCTAGTTGCAAATCCTAACTTGTCAACCTTGAAATTTCTAGTCTCCCGGTATTGCATTTCTTTTGCACTAGTGCAGGAGAGAAGCAATATTGTCAGTACCAGGTAAATACTATAAGAAGCTATCGGAAATGGGAATAGGGGATTCTTCAAAATGATTGTTTTAATAAGCAAGGTAAGCAGATAACTGTAAATTAGAAATTTTACCTGATCAAAAGTGTACTATCATTTTTAGCATTTGGTTTATTTTTACTCAAAAAAGCACTAAACAGTAAAACTATTATTATTAGTTTATAAATATTAGTATAAATAGTTCATTATCAATTATTTATAAATTTTAATCAAAATATAATTATATAAAATTGTAGCCATAATTAGGAATAATTCACTGAATATAGGCATCCTTCTTTCAACTGTCTATTTTTAATTAAAATAGTATTTAATTAATTGATTATCAATAAATAGTGAAGTTTATTTTATTATTAATATTATATATATTCAGTATTGTAATTATTTAAATATATTGGAAATATTAATTGTTATATTTTCGGTTTATTTTGGCTTTGGATACCCAAGTTATCAAGTTTACCTTTTTTTGACTGCTGGTCTTTAGAATGGCTTGGTCAGTAAATAATGGAATTTAAATTTTATACTGTAATAATGGCATATAATGTTGCGGGCTGTTTTTCTCAATATTTCATTAAAAACAGGCCTGTCTCTTTTTCAATTTGTGATTCAGTACCTTGGCCTTCGTCAAAATAATTGAATCGGTTTACTCCAAAATTGGGAGGCATCTGATGCTGGATTTCCCTACCTGAATTACAGATAAATCCAAACTAGCATTCAAATATTAACTATTCAGAAGGGGTATGAAAGGTAGTTTTATAGAGTAAATTCAAGATTGGATTTTTGGGAAAAGTTCATTCTGAACAGTAAATGTACCTGCTTGATCATCAACTCATTCATAGGATAAAAGCAACTCCGTTAATTATTGGGGGAATACTGATGGGTTCCCCCTTAGCTCCAAGCACTAGAATTAGGTAACCCCTCAAAGGTGAAGCCGAGCTGAAAATACCAAAGGAGGCTTTATATTTTGGCTTAGATGGTATGAAAGGGCTTTTTCCCGGTACAGGATGCTTTTTTGCAGCCAATTAGCTTAATAGGTCAATTTGGGCTAAATCTGCAAGCCACTGATAGCCTACCAAAGCAAGTTAATTCCCAATACCCAATTTCAAATCTCCTAGGTATTTATGGTGTCAAACAATTGTTTGTTTTACTTGTAGGAGAACTAAGCTTCAATCGAAAGCAGTAGGGATGGCATAACTTAAAATAGTAAGGCATGACTTGTATATAATAAATTATAAACTTATGTATTAAAAATGATGCCCGGAATGCTTCTGTGTTCCCTTGGACCCGAATTGTAGTAATGCTACTTTTTTAAAAATTATTTGATAATCAGCTGGTAGGGACAAACAATCGGGGGGGATGGGTGAAATTACCTGTAAGTTTACCTGCTTCCCGGGCATTAAAAAGCCCGGATATGATCCAGGCTTTTTAAGGGTATTTAATTGATTAAATTATTTTGTAACCTCTTTGGAAGCACTCATTTTTATTAAAGTTTCCAATTGTGCTTTTCTGTTGGCTTCAATTTTGTCGTGGTGAATAACGGAAAGTGTTGGTGCGATTACCAAACTTACAATACTCATCAATTTAATTAGAATGTTCATAGAAGGGCCGGAAGTATCTTTA
>JBIKOV010000260.1:0-4382 GCA_044357815.1 Ferruginibacter sp.
CTATTTTGAGTCCATAGGCCGCGGCGCAAACCTGCTCATTAATATGACTCCTGATACCAGTGGAACCATACCGCCGGTTGAAGTAAAAAATTTAGACGAATGGGGGAAAAAAATTAATAGAATGTTCTCTACTCCCCTGGGTCTTTTAAATAAAAACCAGACTGGTAATCTAATAAATCTGCAAATGCCAGAAAAAAATAAAATAGGGTTGATCGAGATTGAAGAAGACATTAGCAACGGACAGCATATACAACAATACACGGTGGAAGCTTATACCGCTGGTCAATGGAAAATGGTTGCATCGGGTTTGAGCATAGGAAGGAGACGCTTGCAAACTATTGAGCCTGTGGAAACCAACCAGTTGAGGTTGATATTAAAAGGAAATAAGGAGACTATGTGTGTGAAAAAATTTGCAGTATATGCTAAGCCGGGGTAGCCGGGAGCTACCGTTTTGTTTGATTGTCGGTTTGTAATGTTTACATCCTCAACGGATCGTGCCATATCACCGGTACCCGGGATCAGGCAATTGGGATTTTGTATATTCCTGTTATGCAAAATGCAGGATGACGGCGCCCGAAAAATATTCAATTGCTGTTGGTGCTATTGATTGTTAGGATCGTGCCGTATTTATTTTTCCGTAAAACCAGCTGTTATGATTTTTAAATTATTTACCATTCAATAACCTTTAATATTTTGAAAATGCGATTGCTCATTTTTTGTATACCTGTGTTGGCAGGGCTTTTTTTCTATAGTTGCCAGCCCAAAAAGAGCGGTGGAAATGAATCTCTCACGCAAGCAGGCTCTTCCGTAGAAAAGCCTTTACGGGTAGGGATGGTCACAGGCCTCCGGCCGGAAAAAGTGGATTATTACAAAAAGCTGCATGCCCATGCCTGGGAGGGTGTTTTAAAAAAAATTAAGGAATGCAATATCCGTAACTATTCTATCCATTTAAAAAAATTAGGCGATACCTATTATTTGTTCAGCTATTATGAATATACGGGAGATAATTATGAAGAAGATATGAAAAAAATTGCAGCAGATAGTACCACACAACGATGGTGGAGGGAAACAGATCCTTGTCAGCAACCGCTACCGGAAGCTGCTGCAGAAGGTAAAATTTGGACATCCATGGAAGAGGTGTTCCATGCGGAATAAACTTTATTAAATAATTATAGGAGTTTATTATTATTATACGGGAAAAAATTATATCGTTTTTCTTTTGGTGTTTTATAACTATCCCATTTGGGGGATATGCATAACCGCGACTTAAGCGTGCTGATAATATGTTATGACTTAATGCTAACCAATAGTATTTGAGCCTAGATAATATTTACTTATTAGATACGCATCGGATAAAATTTCAACAACTTGTTAATTTCTCGTTTTTTGTATCAATAAAATCTGTGGCTTATGATTTTGATTTTGTAAAAAAATTATTTCTCCAAAGAATGAAGAAAATGAAAGCAGCTATAGCTACTGATACAGACCCCTCAAGCACATCCCATTGATTCTGAATAATTGCATACAAACCAAATGTCAGACATAATAAACAAATCAAAAACAACACATAAAATAATATATTTTTCATAATTATAAATTTATTAATGCTTTTCTATTGTCCTACAATATTATATCGAGAGAATGCAAATAGTTTCTTTTTTTTCATTTTATAGATTTTTTATCATTGCTGTCCGAGATAATTCTGTAACAGCTATTTTTCACAAGGTTTACAATACAATTTAGTTAAAAATAGTTCATTTCTTCAAAGCAGGGTGTCACCCATCAAACAATTTTAGTTCTTTTGATATCATTTCTTGATAATGCTTCATCGGATTCTTTAAAAAAGAATTCAGATGGATATAGTTAAATAAATGCAACCTTATTACACTAGCTAGATTAGAAAAGGCCCAGGCTTTCGCTTTAATTTGCCTTTGCAGCACAGTTAGCAAAAGATTCCAGATCAGTGCGCACCATATTTGTATAATAATAGCATTTACATTGTCACCCAAAAAATAGCTTAGGGATTGGTTTTGCTTTAACTGTTTGTGCAGTGTTTCTATTTGCCACCTAGATTTATAAATGAGCGTAATTTGGTCAGCGGACAAGTCATAAATATTACTGATAAATTCATAGCAAACTTGATGCTTTTCATCCCAATAAACCACTCTGCGAAGTGGTAGTCCTCTATTTATTTTCCCGTTTTCACGCAACGGTAATACGATTTGTTCGTCGAGTAAAATAGATTGATTGCTATCAGCAGCTAGTTCAAATTCTTTCTTACGTCTAAAAGCTGCATTGTGCTTTAACCTAGTCACAAAAGGTATTTGGTGGTCATTAAAGTATTCAAAACGCTCATAATCATTATATCCCTTATCAAATACATAGATATGATCACTAGTGAACTCAATGTCATTCATAAAGCTGCTATCATGGGTTGTAGCATCTGTAAACTTCACCAATACTGGTGAATTATAATCGGGCCTAATTTGCATGTGCACTTTAATACCGCCTTTACGTTTTCCACTCTGTGGTTTACGCCCAACGCATTTAAGGATGTCTTTGAAAAGGAAAATAGTAGTACTATCGATGATGGACAGCTCCTTGCCAAACTCTTTTTTAAAACGGCTGTCCGATAAAATTGGTTGATACTGGGTTAGCAAATCGTAGTATATTTTTTCAAAGACCTGATAGCTTCTTCGTTTGTTAGCATCACTGATGGTGCTTCTTTTAGGCGGTCTCTTTAGGCTTAAATGCTGCAGTTTCCCTTCCAAACCAAGCAAGCCATTGGTTACATCTCTAAGAGAAGTAGTGTTGGAAGCAGTAGCAAATAACATAGATACTAGATGCTCCCAGGTTGAAAACCGTTTGGTAAACTTATCGGATTGGAATTTAATAACTGCTCTTTGAACTTGATGCTTAGGTATTAAAGAAATCAGCTGTCCGAAAACAGAATTACCAGAAAAATTTGTACTATTGTTCATATGGTTTTGTTGTGGTAACCAAACCTATATGTTTTGGGCCATATTTTAAGTAATATGGCTCAATTTTTATACTTTTATCGGACAGTAGTGTAAAAATATAATATGAAAAGAATATTTATTTCGATTTATAAGTAACATTTATTGTCCCAAATTAATTTTCCGAATGTTAGATTAAATTCGAAAATTTAAACAGGCCAACCGTCTATATTATAAATGGTTGAGACTTTAAATTGAACATTCAATTTTGTTAAGTAAATACCGACCTTTTTTTTCTTGTAAAAAGTTATAAAAAATGTGAATGATTTCCTTAAAGCAGCACATCATTCACATCTACATCTGAATCAAATTCAAAGTTATCCAAGTAGTGTAGGGTTGTCGTGCGTGGATCTGAATGGTTCATGTTCTCACTAATCTTTAAAGGGTTAGTTCCTGCACGTTTATGTGTATTTGCGTATGCATCTCTTGCCATAGAAATATCAAGTGAAAGAGATAACCCTAAACTTTTCCCTAATTGTTTAAGTCGTGTATTGTATCTACCTTTTAATTTATGATTTCTCTCGAATAGGTGCTGGTCTGTGTAATTTATTTGTTTTAACTGACCAATTACAAATGGGCTTTCTTTATCTCCAATCTTGTCCATAAGCTTTTGAATTTTTGGATTTATTACAACTTGGATAGGTCTGATATTATTTCTGCGTGTTTTAAGGGTCTTATGTCTGTAAAAGACAAATCTATTCCCCTGTATATTATCCCATCTCAATTTAAGTAGGTCGATAAAATTGATACCATTCAATCTGTATAGCATCTCCCATATATCTCGTGCATACTCATCCCAAACGTTTTTAAAGTCTGTGCAATCTAGTATTTTTTGAATTTCATCATTTGATATTACTCTTTTTGGAGGAACGAAATTTGGTATCTTATAGTCGTTAAATGGGTACTCGTAGGTGAGTGTGGAAAATCCATGTATATTGACCCCCTATCACCTGCATACAATGACCTAGCCTCTCCAATTTTCAATGACCCATCTTCGCCATGTGTAAATGACCCCCAAAGTGTATTCAATTTCAAATAGTTACGCAAATCTTAGAAATACTAATCTGTCATTTTTAAATCGGGGTCAAGCATTAATGGGATATGGGGTACTAAACCTGTGGATTTTCCAGTAGAGCAATTGATTTTATTTAAATTCGTTTAAGGGTATTAATATCATTGAGTTTTACGTCTAAATGTTTTGACTATGTTTGACCAAAAAGAAAAAAGCCGCTATAAACTATTGATTTACAACGACTTCTTATCTTTTCTAGTGACCTGGATTGGATTCGAACCAATGACCCTCAGCTTAGAAGGCTGATGCTCTATCCAGCTGAGCTACCAAGTCTACATATTTTTGCAAATATA
>JBIKOV010000261.1:0-4381 GCA_044357815.1 Ferruginibacter sp.
AATGAACGACCTTTAAAATTAATTCCACCTTCATTAAAGCAAGTCATTTTAGCAGGCAAAATAATTTTACCATTTTCGCCTGTAAGTGTGGAAAAAATCACTTTAATATCCTTCATGTCATTTCTTATCGCCCATACACCTACCTGGTAAACAAAATACTCTCCAGGTTGGGCATTAATTGAAAACGTTTTTGTCTGATTAAGGGTGGTGATCCTTTCAGTAGCAATTGAATCAAACCAATGAATTGGAGCTTCTCTTTCTGCCGGAAAAATAAAAAATGACTGCTGCTTAAGCTGCTCTTTATTATCTTCAAGGATATCAGAACAGGATTTGTAGCCTTGTGCTTTAACTGCTACGGTGGTTATACAAAAGCTTGCAAATACCATTAAGGAAATGGGTAAGTACTTCATAATTTATTTATTAATATTTATCTATTAAAATCGGACATATCGTATTCAAATACTTGAATTAAATATCTATTAAACAAAAAATATTTCTATAAAAATCATATTGATAACCTAGCATATGATTACTGGAAAATTCAATTGATATACCTAAACTAACCGAACATAATTCTCAAACACAGCCTCTATGGAAATACATTGTTACCATTAGGCTTGACTATTTTCAACCTATTAAAAGTTGAAGTTAAAGAAAAAGGAAGGGGCCAGGATGGAAATCCAGCCCCATTTAACCAAAAACATAAATCAAGTTTATGTTCAAAACAGTTTATTGAATTAAACAAAAAACAATCGGGGACATGTATACATGCCCCCGATTGTTCATTAAAAACTTTTTGAAAACTTTCAAAACAAATTAAAACTATACATTACTACAGAAGTGGATCAAAGGTTCCACTGGTCCATCCTTTTGTTTGCAAAAGATTTACATTCTTTTCAATATGAGTAATTGGAATAGCATAAAAGTAGTACTCGCTTTTATAATTTATTACATTTGTGCCCAGATCCAAATCTTTTACTACATCAGTAAAATAGGTTGAATAATTCGTATTAAGATTTACCGTTCCCGCTGCATATGCCAGGTAGAATGCAGGTTTAGCACCGCTAAATGCAATTAATTTAATGTCTAATCCTTTACGTTTTGTACCATTCATGGATGCATAAAGTCTTCTTCTCCTCATATCCTGTGCTCTTTTGCCCTCAAAGGCAAATTCCAATCTTCTTTCCTGCAAAATAGCTTCTCGCATTTCAACTTTGGTCATTCCACTTTTTAAACCATACATTCCATTTACACCAATTTCTATACCTGCCCTCTTACGAATGGAAATTAATACATCATATGCTTCAGAAGTTTTACCTGTTTCATTTGCAGATTCGGCCAAATTCATTAACACTTCTGCAAAGCTCAATTCAATCCAATCTGTTCCACTGATTTCAGTTTCATTGGATTTAAATCCTTCAAATAACCCCTTTCTGCAATAGAACCCATTTGATCCACCAGTTTGTTGGCTTCCCGTAAATGTCCATTGAATTCTTCCGCTTTTACCTGACAATTCCCAAAGGCAACCATTGTAGGCAATCGTAGCAGCAAAACGGGGATCGCGGTTAAGCCAGAAAGCATTCGGATTATAACCCGAAGCAGGATCTGTAATGGTTAATCCATTTATCATAGGATATGCCTCAGCCATCGCTAACGTAGGCTGGTCGGCACCTGTACAGTTTTGGGCTTCATCCAAAGGTCGGGCACAAGCATCATGGTTATGTGTACGACCAGGGTTATTAAACCTTGTTACAAAAATAGCCTCTGTATTTCCAACTCCTTCGGTAATATATTTTTCTTTAAAGTTGGATAATAATGCTTTACCCGCGGTTACATTAATATCTTTAGCTATCTTGTTGGCATCATAAGCTGCTGTCCAACGACCTGAAGCGCTTTGGGTTGGATCGTATTGTTCTGATGCATAATGCAACAAAACTCTTCCTTTAACAGCAAGGGCAGCACCCTTTGTAATTCTACCTTGTTCAGTACCGGTCCATGAATTAGGCAATAAA
The DNA here is from genome assembly GCA_044357815.1 of Ferruginibacter sp. GTDB lineage: Bacteria > Bacteroidota > Bacteroidia > Chitinophagales > Chitinophagaceae > Ferruginibacter. The sequence goes on from JBIKOV010000261.1 coordinate 2,013, forward strand.
GCTGCAGCATCATCCAAATCTTTTATAATTTGTGTAATACATTCTGAAGTTTTATTTCTACTCACTTTTAGATCTTCTTCAAGTCCCTGTGGTTTTAATATTAATGGCACCCCTCCATATCTAGAAACTAATTGAAAATATTGCCAAGCTCTTAAAAAGAGTGCTTGGCCTTTAAGGCTATTTTGATCCGCAACTGTCAATTTACCTATTGCAACATCTCTTAAAAGAATATTAACGTTTCGGATAAAACTATAGGGATTTGTCCAATAATCAACCGAATTTTCCGTGTATTGACCATACATCAAAGCAGTGCCTCCGGCAGCTTCATCGGATTCACCTGAATTGTTTTGCCATACCGGCATAATATCAAAGTAAAGTCTATTAACATACGCAGTTGCAAGATTAACATCATTCCAAACAGCTTGCTCTGGAATGGCACTTAAATCCGACTTATCCAGCACTTTTGTGCACTGGGTATACAAAATCATAGTTAACAATAGAATCGGAATGACAATGAAGAATTTATTGTTCATTATTTTCATAGATTTTTTTTTAATTATAAAGTAATATTTATCCCAAATGAATAGCTACGATTAATTGGGTAGGCATTATTTGCCCCTTCTGGATCATATATTTTAATTTCATCTTTAAGAAGAAGCAGATTTATACCATTAAAAAATACCTTAACATTTCCTAATTTCATTTTTTTCATTAATGATGAAGGTAGGTCGTAGCCTAAATTGAGATTTTTCAAGCGAATGAAAGAGGCATTATCCAACCAGAAAGTTGATCCAGCATCTGCTCCATACAAAGGATAGGCAGCATTGGGATTTTCAGGAGTCCAGTGGTCTTTGAAATACGCCATACTCGCTGCTTCTTGGCCCATATTAAAAAATCTAATAGATCTCATTTTTTTAAACCCGTTTAATGCCTGAAAGAGAACATCAATAGTAAACCCCTTCCAGTTGGCGCCTAAAGAAAGTCCATAACTAACAGGAGCGGATGCGAAATCAAAAATAAAATCTTGGTCATTCGCATCAATTTTTCCATCTGGTACATCTGTAGTAGCTCCACGGATATCCTTGTAATTAAGCATTCCCAAAAGTGGTTTCACCCCATTTATAGTATATCCGGCGGGTAATTTAGCAAGATCAGCATCTGTACGGATAATATCTGTAGCCACATAACCAAAAACTCCTCCTGTTGAACGTCCTAACTGAGACTGGTATGGTCTTATATTGCTAGCCTGATCAAGAAGAATCTGCTTATTTTTTGCATATCCAAAATTGAAGGAGGTATTAAAAGTAAGATCCTTCGATAAACTCATTCTGTATCCCAAGTTAAATTCGAAACCATTTGACTGAACTATACCGTAATTAACAGAAGGTAAAGTTCCTCCAAATGTGGATGGTATACTTTGAATACGTACACCTAATATATCTGTACGCTCGCTACTGAAATAATCCGTGCTAAGTGTCAACCGATTATTAAAAAAAGCGGCGTCAAAACCTAGGTCAATTGATTTTTTCTTTGCCCAAGTTATATCAGGATTGGGTATTGTACCTGGAGAAACCCCATTGGTACCACCACCTCCAAATACAGCCGCAGTAGTTTTTCGATAGCTCTGCGTCCATTGAAGTGTTTGGGAAGTATTGGCTACAGTGGCATTTATTGCATCGTCACCGGTTATTCCATAAGATCCGCGAAACTTCAAATCATTGATAAATTTGATATTATCCTTAAAAAAGGAAGCTTCACTTATACGCCATCCTGCCGAAACAGAAGGGAAAATACCATACCGATTATCTGGTGTAAAGTACCTTGATCCCTCATATCTGAATGATCCCTCCAAGAAATATTGATTTGAAAAATTGTAAGAAAGCCTTCCTAAGTAAGCAAGCCGTCCATCTTCAAATTGTCCCCCAGAAACACTATAGTCTTTGGAATCACTACTTGCCAACGACAACTGGTCTAGTGAATTTGATATTAAAAACTGATTTCGAGCGGTGAAGTTTTGATTTTTTGATTCAAACTGTTCATAGCCTGCAAGCGCTGATATGGTATGTTTACCAAACTTTTGGTCATAACTTGTAAAAAAGTTAAACTGGTAAAACTCACTGTTTGCATATGATTCTTGTACCCAGTTACCATCGTTTCGGGTAAAAGTACTTGCTAAATTGATTTGATCACCCACTAAATGGTTCTTCGTTCCAGCAGAATTAAAAACATACAATTGATAAGGCGTATTTAACTCTTTACGAAAATCATTCCTTGAATATTTCCCATAAGTAGTTCTCAATTTCAATCCTTTTACAACGGGTACATTGTAGCTAACGTCCAACAAAATTTCATTATTAGTAAATTTCTTC
>JBIKOV010000066.1:0-15664 GCA_044357815.1 Ferruginibacter sp.
AAAACAAATACTTTTCTTATTTGGAGGGGAGGCTTGCCTGCTAACTTTGAATTTAAAGCCCAGTACCGTATCAGTCCAGGAGGAAATAGTGGAGTTCAATACCGCAGTGAAGAGTTACCCAATATTCGCTTTGCTTTAAAAGGCTATCAGGCCGACATTGATGGCGCCGATGTATATACTGGTCAGAATTATGAGGAGCGTGGTCGTGGATTTTTGGCGAAGCGCGGTGAAATATCGGTCTTGAAATCAGATATGAAACCTACGATCACCGGTTCATTGGGCAACTCCGATTCGCTGAAAAGTAAAATTAAAAATGGCGACTGGAATGAGCTTCACATTATTGTAAAAGATAATCATTTGCAGCATTTTATCAACGGAGTTTTAATGAGTGAGGTTACCGACGAGGATGCTAAAAATAGAAAATATAACGGACTATTGGGATTACAGGTACATGTGATGCCTACGATGAAAGTGGAATATCGTAAAATATTACTGAAGCAATTGTAATGGTGATGTGGTGAATGGTGATGTGGTGAATGGTGATGTGGTGAATGGTCAATGGTGAATGGTCAATGGTCAATTGTCAATTGTCAATGGTCAATTGTCAATGGTCAATTGTCAATTGAAAGTAGGCGATCTTCCATTTAACCTTGACTCCTTTACTTTTCTCTTCCAGCAATTTCTCATTGGCGCTTGAAGCCTTTGTATTGACTTTCTTATTTAGTTACAAAAATAAGCGGCAACCACTGACGGCGGTTGCCGCTTATTCACCATTGCCCATTGCCCATTCACCATTGCCCATTGCCCCTTCACCACCTCACCATTGCAGATAAAGCAAAGCCAACGCTGCGGCTGTCATAATGATTAGCGCGGTGAATCCAAGAATGTTGGATATTTTTCCGTTGACAAATTCGCCCATAATTTTTTTGTTGTTGGAGATATGTAAAATGATAGCAATTAAAACGGGTGCTGTAATACCATACAAGATGGCAGTATAGATCAGCGCTTTAACCGGTGAAATACCGATGTAATTCAATGAAAGCCCCAATATTAGGGAAATGGCAATGATAATATAAAACGCTTTGGCTTCGTGAAATTTTTTATCTAATCCCTGTTCCCAGCCAAAGGTTTCTGCAAAAATATACGAAAGTGATCCACTCAAAACCGGGATTGCAATGAATCCAGTTCCGATAACACCAACAGCAAATAGCAGGTAGGCTAGGTTTCCTGCCAATGGTTTTAATGCCATTGCCGCCTGCTCTACGGTGTCGATCTGGTGAATGCCTCCATTGAATAAAACGGTGCCGGTAGTTAAAATGATAAAGAACATCACTAGGCCTGAAAAAGACATTCCAAAGTCAACATCCTGTTGCATGTCTTTGATTATTTTTTTGTTAACTACCAAGTGCTTTTCGGCATGATTCATTTCTTCCACTTCCATGGTGGCTTGCCAAAAGAAAAGATAGGGAGAAATGGTAGTACCTAGAATGCCCACTAATATGCTAATAAATTCTTTATTAAATTGAATGGATGGGATGAAGGCGGAAGAAAGAATTTTTAAAAAATCTTGTTTGTACAAAAAAGGAACGATTAAATAAACCAATAAAACAATGCAAAGATATTTAAGTGTGGCAGCAATTTTTTGATAGGGCAAATAAATGATCAATGCGAGTAGGACCAGGGTGAATACCACACTAAAATAGGTGGCATCAATGGAAGGGAAAAGTAAGTTTCCTACAGCGCCCATTCCTGCAATATCGGCACCAATGTTCATGATGATGGCGGGAAAACTAAATAGCAACATGAGGTACAATACCGGCCTTGGATAATTTTTCTTTAGCGTGCCCGTTAGTCCTTTTGAAGTAACCATTCCTATTCTTGCACACATTTGCTGGATGGAGGCCATCAATGGAAACGCAATCAGTGCGGTCCAAAGAGTGGAAAGACCATAGGCGGCTCCTGCCTGCGAGTAGGTGGCAATACCAGAGGGGTCGTCGTCACTAGCACCGGTTACCAAACCTGGCCCAAGCAATTTCCAAAAGCGGGACAGTCTGCTGGGGGCATTTATTTTTGTTTCCATTGTTAATTTCACTTAGAACAAAGGGCTGTAGGGAAAGTCGATTACTCAAAAAAGTAAATTTATTTTTTCGGAATTTTCGAAAGATCGGTTAATTCAACTTTTCGAAATTCTACTTCGGAGCCTTCTGCTTGCAGTGCAATGTGGCCCTTGCTGGCCGTAGCGTTAAAGCCTTTGTTTAAATTATCTCCATTTAACCATACGTTGATGGTATTTCCTATACATTCTATGGTCATGCTATTCCATTCGCCCAGCGGTTTTTCAGAGTTGTCGGTGAGGTTTTTTATTCGCCTTTCTTTTCCTTCGGTAATCCCCCATTTGTCTTTAGGACCTCGACGGGTTTCCATATCATCCACTTCGATATCTTCTACGATGCACCAAAAATCTCCTGCATTATCGTGCATCATTTGCACTTCGATCGATTTTGGAAACATTTTATAGAGCGCCCTTGGGGTAGAAGCAAATACCAGTACGCCACAATTTCCGGGTTTGCCCGCAAAACGATATTCAAGGTTCAGTCTGAAATTTTCATAATCGGCATCGGTAATTAAATGTCCTTGCGGGGTGCCCAGACTTACCAATAAACCGTTGCGGATAATAAATGGATTAATAGCAGCTGAGTTGGTATCCATTTGCGGAACATCAACATGCCAACCCGTTAAATCTTTTCCATTGAAAAGGCTTTTAGTTTGTGCTGTCAAGGTAGTAGGAAAACAATGAATCCATACAAGTAGGATGGCGAAAGGGGCATACTTATTCATAACTTAATTTTTTTTCTGCTTTACCAATATTAATCAAATATGTAGGAAAATCTGCATAAATCTGGAAAAAAAATAAAAAATACGCTCCCGCGGATTTCGCAGATTGAATTTAGCTTTTTGCTTTTTTGAAATACTCATTGGGCGATAAGCCTGTAATGCTTTTGAAGCTAGTAAAAAAGGGGCTATAACTGGCAAAGCCCACTTTTGGCGCAATCGATTCGATGGTGTTATTATCTAAATAACCTGAGTCGATTAATTGGATAGCGTCCTGTACCCGAAATATTTTCTTGTAATCTGCAAAGGTCTCGTTACAGTGAAATTTAAATAGATAATTGATGTGACTAGTAGGGATATTGATCTCTCTTGCCAGATCTTCAAGAGATGAATCCGGGTTTCTGAAATAAATTCTGTTAAAAGAAATGGTTTCAATTTTTTGGATGTACATGGATAAGTTTTGTCCTATTTGTTCTAGCAACTTCAGGTTTTTTTCGGTACTCACGGATTGAAGTGGCTTAATACTCCAAATGTCTGTCATTATTTTATTCTGGGATTTGAACTCTTCCACCTGCTTCCCTAAAAAATCGAAGCCATACAGAATCTGGGGGGTAATCAATAGTTTAAAAAAGATAACCAGCCATACGAGCGAACTTAGCCAAGCGTTTTGATAAAAGTTTGATTTACTATAAACGAAACTTGAGCTAAACATATTGAAGCCGAATCGAAAAATAAATAAAATAAAGCAGCCATATAAAATATAGGTCCAGTGGTGTATGATTTTATTTTGAGTTTCTACCGTTTTTAATTCACTTTTTTTGCTCCAAACATTTTTCCTAAGGATCGAAAATCCAGCATAACCATAGATCAAACTAAATACCAATGCGCAGATGGAAGATATCTTTTTAATAGTATAGGCATAGTTGGCGTCAGCATTTTCTCCTAAAATAAAAAGCACAAGTAAACAAATAGAGAAACTTAGATGGATAAGATTGTTTCGCTTCCATTGCTGCTCCAACGCCAAATCTTTGAAATAAAGGTAAAAACTTGGAAGAACAAGAGAGAAAGCCATGTCTAAATAGAAATTGAAGGTTTTGGTTGGAAATGCTTCAATAAAGGGACTTACTCCATTCAACGTAAATTTTATGGTAGCAATCGCTATTACCAGTTGCAAATATTTATTAACGAGCTGGTTATTTTTAAATTGAAGGCGAATGATAACCAGAATCGAAAATCCAAGCAGCCCTGTAATAAGGTACAATAGATTGATTAGCATAGTCGGTTTTCAGGATTCCTGTTTAATAATGGTAGACGAAAGTCTGCTAAATTTTCTAAAAAGACTTAATTATTTTTCAAATGCAGGTTTGGTAAAATACGATTGAAAAAATAAGGTCATTTAGGGCGCTTAGTTTTTAAAACACTGAAATGGCTTGTTAAAAGGTCGAAATCGAGGCTTAATTGGCGATAAATCCAGAAAAAGAAGGCTACAGGAACTGATTTTTCGTTTGCTTTTGGGCAATTCAGGTGTTTTAGTCCTGATTTTTATAAATCCCAGTTGAATAACCAGTCTATTACCGGTCAATTCTTGTTAAATGATGGAAAATGCTTGTTGAATGGATGAAAATGAATTTCGCAATAGCCGTCAAATTTATTTAATAGGTAATATTGTTTCTTATAGTTGTATGTTCTTTTTTGTTTAGATAGTTTGTTAATTCACTGATAGACAGATAAATGCTTTATGAAAATGGTTCGTTTCATGACTAGTATGTTCAAAAATATTTTTGGAGTTTCTGAATCCGATAAAATGGAGTCGGAATTCAAGCGGCGCTTTTCATACTATTTTTTTAAAGATAAATATTATCTCCATAAAAATAGTTCGGAGCACGAATTGGCTTCTATTTTGAATGTGTCGGAAGCCTACTTATGCAATTTTATGATGGTAAATTATCAAATGAACTTCTTTGCAATGTGCAATAAGCACAGGATTGAACATTTTAAGGCAGCGATGGAAAAACCTTGTAATTTTTCGATACCCATTTCAAGTTTGATTAAGGGAAGTGGCTTTGGGTCTTTCGAAGAATTTAAGGCCGCATTGCAGGCTAATAAATTCTTTTAATAGATATGGAAACAGGTCTATTGCATGAGTCCCCAGTACAAATTTGTTGATAATACTGCCGTTTATTTTACAACCTCCACAGTAGTAGGCTGGACTGATATATTTACCAGGGAAATGTACAAAACAATATTACTGGACAGTATAGGATATTGCCAGCTGAATCAAGGATTAAAAATACATGCCTAGGTTTTAATGACCAATCATTTACATACAATATGCAGTTGTAAAGAAGGGAAGGACCTGGGGTTAATTTGGCGAAATATCAAAAGCTACACCGCCATGAAATCAATCAATGCAATTATCAATAATACAAAAGAAAGCAGGAAAGAACAGTTGTTACGTATTTTTGAAGATGCTGGTAAAAAGAGCAGCAGTAATTTCAGGTACCAGTTTTGGCAACACGAAAACCATCCTGTGTTATTGGCAAGCACAGCGATGTATAACCAGCGATTAAATTATCTGCATTGGAATCCTGTAGCAATGGGTTTTGTAAATGAACCATGGCATTGGATACTGAGCAGCGCTGTTGATTATTTTACAGAAGGAAAAGGATTACTGGATATTATTATTTTGGATGGTTTTTGATTTCGGAAAATGAGTAACAAAATAGGCACAGGACGGATTCCTGCGCCTGTGTAGATGGATATCTGCAGAAAAAAAAATCCCCTCCTGAAAAAGAGGGGATTTGAATATTCAACAATTTAAATAGTATTTATGCCACCGCCTTGTTCACCAAAGAGGCTGCTTCGCTCAATAGAATGGCACTTTGCACTTTCAGTCCGCTTTCGTCAATTAGTTTCTTGGCCACATCTGCATTGGTTCCCTGCAAGCGGACAATGATGGGTATTTCGATATTGCCAATGGATTGGTAGGCATCAATAACGCCCTGGGCTACACGATCACAACGTACAATACCACCGAATATATTGATCAGGATGGCTTTTACTTTTGGATCTTTTAAGATGATGCGGAAACCTGCTTCCACCGTCTGCGCATTGGCGCTACCACCTACATCCAAAAAGTTGGCCGGCTCACCACCACTTAATTTAATCATGTCCATGGTAGCCATCGCAAGTCCGGCACCATTTACCATACAGCCTACATTGCCATCTAATTTTACAAAGTTGAGGTTGAATTTACCCGCCTCTACTTCGGTAGGATCTTCTTCAGAAATATCGCGCAGGGAGGCAATGTCTGGATGGCGCATAATGGCATTGTCATCCACATTCATTTTGCAATCTACCGCAATGATCTTTTCATCACTGGTTTTGAACAATGGATTAATTTCCAGCATTCCGCAATCCAACCCCACATAAGCTTTGTATAAGTTGGCTACAAATTTCACGCAGTTCTTAAATGCTTCCCCACTCAATCCGAGATTGAAAGCGATTTTGCGTGCCTGAAAAGGCAGCAGCAATCCACCTGGGTGAATCCATTCCTTAAATATTTTTTCGGGTGTATCGTGGGCTACATCTTCAATATTCATTCCACCTTCCGTGCTATACATCACTACATTCTGTCCTTTAGAGCGGTCCAGTAATATGGATAGGTAAAATTCTTTTACCGGGTTGGGGCCATCGTAATATACATCCTGAGCTACCAATACTTTATTTACCATCTTGCCAGCAGGGCCAGTTTGAATGGTAACTAAGGTACCTCCTATAATGTTCTGTGCAATTTGTTTTACGGCTTCGGCATTTTTACCCACCGCTACACCACGTTGCTCAGTTCCAATGATGGTTCCCTTGCCGCGTCCACCAGCGTGAATTTGCGCTTTTACTACCGCAAATTTGCTTCCGTATTGGGAGTGAATTTGTCGGTAAGCATCTTCTGCTTCAGTAGCGGTATTACAGGCAATACCTTCTTGTACTGGAACATCGTATTTTTTTAGTAGTTCCTTTGCTTGATACTCGTGGAGATTCATGTAGTAAAAGTTTTGGCGAAGATAGTAAACTATGTGTCAAAAAATAGCGCAGTTTTTTTGTTAGTAGCCCTATTTCGTTATACCCTTTCATATATTGAACATCATTAATACGAAGCAATTTCCTTGCTTGTTTGATTGCATTTGCTGGTTTATTGTTATGCAGGAGCAAATCGCAGCCTTATTTTACCAATATTTTAATCCATCCTTGGGGATAGTTTAGTTTCTTTGCACAACAGTTTTTTGCAGTTAGTGAAGTAAATGCCGATAGTACTGCATCACAAAGGCGATTGTTATTAAAAAACAGTTCAAATTTTTTATATAAATATATGGTAACCAAAATTGAAGCTGCGGTTCGTTTCATTCGGGGGTTGTATACAGACAATCCTTCAGTCGGAATTGTGTTGGGAAGCGGCTTGGGTAGTTTTACTGCCGAGATGACAATAGAGAAAGAAATTCCCTACGGCGATATACCTCATTTTCCAGTAAGTACCGTGGAGGGGCATAGCGGCAAATTGATCTTTGGGATACTGGGAGGAAAAAAAGTAATTGCAATGGCCGGCCGATTTCATTTCTATGAAGGATACACAGCTGAAGAAGTGGTTTTTCCGATTCGGGTAATGAAATTTTTAGGTATCGAAACCCTCTTGCTCAGTAATGCTGCTGGAGGAATGAATACCAGTTTTGAGGTAGGCGACTTGATGATAATCAAAGACCACATTAGTTTATTTACAGTCAATCCGCTGATAGGTGAAAATTCGGACGCATTAGGACCACGTTTTCCAGACATGAGTGAGCCTTATAGCAAGCAGTTAATCGCTGCTGCCAAATCTATCGCCAAAGCCAATCACCTCGATTTAAAAGAGGGTGTTTATTGCGGGGTTACCGGGCCTACTTTTGAAACTCGTGCCGAATATAAGTTCTTACACATTATTGGCAGTGATGCGGTTGGCATGAGTACCGTGCAGGAAGTGATTGCTGCAGTCCATATGGGCATGACAGTATTTGCCATTAGCGTGATAACAGATTTAGGAATCCGGGAGGAAGAAAATAAAATTACTCATGCCGAAGTGTTGGAAGCTGCGAGCAAAGCGGAACCCAAACTGACCTATCTTTTCAAGCAATTAATTGCTCAATTGTAATCAATGTTTAAAATTGTAGTCACTTTATTTTTCTTGGTGCTATTGCAAACGGCCTTTGCTCAAATCCCCAGAGGATTTGGTGGCGGCGGCGGCGGTATGGGTGGAGCAAATAATTCGTTCAACCGATCGGGCGGTAATCCCAATTCTTCCAAGGGAGGAGCTAGCGATACCAGTTCTAAAAGCTCCACGCTTGGATTTGAACATAGAGACGACGCAAAGGATTCAATTACCATCGGATTTAAATACCTAGATTCTATCCGCAACAACAAGTTTGACACCTCTATTAACGATTTTTATAATTATTTTATCTTGCCTGCTGCTCAGCAATACTTGGGTAACAATGGAGCTGCCGGTTATTCATTAATTTTCGCTCCCTTGCTAAAACCAGGCTGGGATGCAGGTTTTCACGCTTTTGACGCCTATCGATTTAATTTGGAAAATACCCGTTTTTATAAAACTACCAAACCGTTTACGCAGTTTGGTTACCAACTAGCATCAGGGAAGGAGCAAATGATTAAGGTATTGCACACCCAAAACCCCCAACCCAATTTAAATTTCGGATTTGAATATCGGCTGATTTCTGCACCTGGTTTTTTTGTAACTCAAAATACCAATCTCAACAATTACCGAATTTTTAGTAATTACCAAGGGAAGCGAAAGCGATATGCTGCTTTTTTTACGTTGTTAGAAAATACAGTTAAGAATTCAGAAAATGGCGGTATGAAAAACGATAGCCTACTTTCTAACAAGGAATTTTCAAAGCGCTTTACCATTCCCGTTAATTTGGGAGGAGATGCTTCTATTCAGCCAAATCCCTTCAAGTCGTCTGTCAATACCGGAAATGTTTATAAAGAGGTTACCTTTTTTTTACGGCAAAGTTATGATATCGGAAAAAGGGATTCGGTGGAGGTAAATGATTCCACTACAGAGTATCTATTTTATCCCAAACTTCGTTTTCAACATACTTTTACCTCTAATTCATACAGCTACCAGTTTAAGGATATTGTGGCTGATTCATCTCTTTATCAAAAGTGGTACGACACTACTTTAAGAAGGCCAACGGATTCTTTAATTGTAATCGATGAGTGGAAGGTAGTCACCAATGATTTTTCTCTGATCCAATTCCCAGACACTAAAAATGCTGCACAGTTTTTATCGGCTGGTGCAAGGCTTGAAAATTTGAAAGGTATTTTCGCCCAAGGAAGTAAAAATTTTTACAATATTGTATTACATAGCGAATATCGAAATAAAACTAGAAATAGACTATGGGATATTCTTGCAAAAGGAGAATTTTATCTCAATGGCGTCAATAGTGGTGACTATTCAGCTTTCGCTACGCTTAGTAGAATACTTAATAAAAAATTGGGTAGTGTTCGACTGCTTTTTAATAATGTAAATAGAAGCCCTTCATTTATTTATACAGGCTATTCATCTTTTAATTTTGGCAATGCGGGAAATTATAAAAAGGAAAATATTACCGTGCTGAAAGCGTCTGCGGAAAATCCTTTTTTCAATATTTCTTTTACAAATTATTTGATGAACAACTATCTCTATTTTAAAGATTTCTACCAAACTGCCCAATACAATCAATTGATTAATTTGCTGCAATTAAGTGTTTCCAAAAAAATACCACTTAGTAAAAGATGGAATTGGTATACTGAAATTACTTTGCAACAAACTGACGGGGCTGCTCCTATAAAAGTACCCTTCGTGTTTACTCGAAACCGACTGGCTTATGAAGGTGTATTTTTTAAAAATCTAAATTTGAGTGCAGGAATTGAATTCCGGTATTACACCTCTTATACATCTTATAATTATTCTCCGCTAATGGGGCAATTTGTACCGCAAGATTCGGTGGCTATAAAAAATCGACCGGACGTGAGTGGTTTTCTTCATTTTAGGATTAAAACATTTACAGCATTTCTTAGACTAGAAAATTTAAATGCAGTTGATTTTTCAAATGGTTTCGGATTTACTAAAAATAATTTAGCAGCGCCACATTATGCCTATCCGGGTTTTATATTCCGATTGGGGATTCTTTGGAATTTTGTCAATTAATTCAGCCCCATCCTTTTTTAGTTGGGTTAATTAGCGATGGCTTTAGTTTACCGGAACTAGTTTAGCCTTAAGTCCTATTAAATTTGAATATATTTTTTTAACTTGTACTACAATGAAAAAAATCATCCGTTGGGTAGCGTCATTATTTAAGAAAAAATGTTGTCAATGAAAATTGTATTTGCAATTATCCTATTAGTAGGGAGTAGTCTTTTTGTGAAAGCACAAGTTGCTATTGGGGAAATGGCCCCGGAATTTTCTTTGCGCAATGCGCAAGATAAATTGGTGAGCTTGTCATCCTTTCGTGGAAAGGTAGTGTTGATTGATTTTTGGGCGAGCTGGTGCGGACCTTGTCGTGCTGCAAACCCTGGTGTGGGAAGGCTGTACAACAAATACAAAGCAAAGGAATTTGAAGTATTGGGCGTATCGATTGACAGTAAAAAAGCAGCCTGGCTGAAAGCGATTAAGCAGGATCAAATTTTGTACACTCAAGTGTATGATCCTAAAGGATGGTATTCGCCAGTGGCTGAAAAATATGGTGTGAATCAAATTCCCACTTCATTTTTATTGGATAAGGCCGGCAAAATTGTCGCCATCGATTTGGCAGGGCCTGAGTTGGAAAATAAAATGAAAGAGCTTTTAAAAAAGTAGCTTGTATAAATTTATTCACTTACTTCAACTAAGTATCCAAGTAGTGGTTTGTTATTCACTAGTAGGGTCACTGGATAAGTATCTTCCATATCAAATTTATAGCTGAATGAAATAACTCCGCCAGTAAATGTAAAATCTACTGTTTTGGTTTTCTTCTTTTTGTTTTCGCCCATTTCAAGGGATACGATTTCTATTGTACTGCTGGTATTGAGTTTTACATTAAATGATACCGGCTTGCTGAGCTTTGTTTTAATGAAGCCATTCTCGGGAGCAAATTTGCCGAGTTGGTATTCGTAAGCGGCCATTTTCACTAAGGGCAATGAAAAAAAGGAGCTCTCCGTTTTTGGCCCTGCTCCTAGCAACCAGGCTTTATTATCAGGAAAATGCTGGTAGTTAAAAATATTTTTATCCGAAAAAAAATAATCAGCATTAAAGGCTTTCGTGAATTTAGTCTTTTTATCATCGCTATACCCACTGCCCCAGGTTGGGTCTACATAATACCAAGAATCAGGACTTTGACCCAGCTGTACAACCGCCCAAGTATGGTTCAGCCCATCGGGCTTTTCTGTGATTTGCTCCGTAGTGTTTTTCGCATATCCATCTACGGTAAGGCAGCGTATTTTTACCACACTGCACATGTCTTGAAATAAGCCTGCAAATCCGGCAGCGGTTGCTTTTCTTGCTTTTAAAACTAGATCGGTATTTGTTTTTTCATTGTCATTATTTTTACCAGCCTTTACATCGTAATTTATATTGTAAGCAATCCAGTCAAAAATTGCCCTTACTTTGTCTTTTGGATTGGGGAATTTTTTGGTTACAATATAACTGATAGTCCCCATGTTGAGGGTGTCCAATGCACCTAGCGATTTCACATAGTTGTCTACCTCCGAAAATTCATCATAAGTAGTCTGTGCATCCGTTTGGATACACAATAGCATCATGAAAATGGCTAATAGAAACGAGTGTAAATATTTCATAAAAAAATTAATTTATTGGATACAAAATGAAGGTTGATTTTATAAAATCACCCTTAGTAAAAGTGCAAATCCATCGTCTTTTTTTGGATTATCTCGAATAACAACCACATGTAAACCCGCCGGGGTCCACACTTTAAACAGGTCTCCTTTTTTGTGCTTTGCGATTGCTTCATCGAGCTGGGGCAACATAGCACCGCGGATAAACCAACCCAGGTCACCACCTTTTAAAGCGGAATAATGATCCGCGCTATAGGTGTTTGCCATTGCGGAAAATGTGCTACTGTTCAATTTAATTCTTTTTATAATATTACTGGCCAAGGAATCGGCGAATTTTCTGCTAAATGTAGCAGTGTCGATCAGGATATGGCTGACATGGTAAAATGTATTGGGTATTTTTGCAAGCACCTTGATTAAATAGTTGGCGCCTCTAAATGGACCATATACTTTGCCAATTTTGCCATTGTATGCAAGGCTGTCGGATATACCCATAAAAGAAGTGGTACTCACCACAGTTACTGTATCTATCCTATACTTTTTTTTAAGCTTGTACTTAACGTAACCGATTGGGTCACGTGTGGTGTCCAGTTCTTTTTTAATTTGATTAATAGACTGACTTTTGGCAAGTAGAGTCATCATCATTAGGAAGGCAAAAGAGCGTACTTTTTTCAATGGTTTATTTTTTTACAAATATACAATGAGTATTGAGGATATAATTGAGATATAGAATTCCTTTTGATAGGTTTTAGTAATTACTTAAATCAAGGTAACCCTATTTTTTTTTCAGTAGTCTGTCTTTTTTTAAAGGGAATCCTTTTATATAATCCAACGCTGTTGCAAGGAATCAACTATTTTCCTCTAAACGGGCATTAATATTAAGTAACGGCTTTAATAGTAGTTACTTGGCCTCATTTTTGCTATTTTACAATTCAACAAGATTTAGTAAGTATTTAGTATGGGTGCTTACAATTGATTCCGTATTATTGTATGGATAATTGCACTTCTTAACCAGTTTCACTCTTTCAAGATGAAATGCCCTTAGAGGGGACAAAACAAATAATTTATGTGTGGAATAGTTGGATATACGGGGTATAGGGAAGCTTACCCGGTAGTAATAAAAGGGCTAAAAAGATTGGAATATAGAGGATACGACAGTACAGGGGTAGCATTGCTCAACGGCGGATTAAAAGTATATAAAAAGCAGGGAAGAGTAGCTGAACTCGAAGAATTCATAGTTGGCAAGGACCTTCATTCCCATATTGGCATTGGACATACCCGCTGGGCTACCCATGGTGAACCAAGTGACCGAAATGCGCACCCGCATAAGAGTTCCAATGGCAAACTAGCCATGATTCACAACGGAATTATTGAAAACTATGCGCAGATAAAAAAAGAACTACTCAACAAGGGATACACATTCACCAGTGATACCGACACCGAAGTGCTATTGAACTTCATTGAGGACATCAAAGTAAACAATGAGTGTAATCTGGAGGAAGCTGTAAGGATCGCCCTAAAAAGAATTTCTGGTGCCTATTGTATTTTACTCATTGATGAGTCCGACCCCGAAACAATCATTGCTGCAAGAAAGGGAAGTCCACTGGTAATTGGGGTTGGAAAAGGAGAACATTTTTTGGGTAGTGATGCTTCCCCTATGCTGGAGTACACCAAAGAAGTAGTGTATGTAAATGATTACGAGCTCGCCATCGTGAGGCCGGATGAATTAATCCTTAAAAATCTAGGCAACGAAAAAATAACCCCCTTTGTGACAAAATTGGACATGGAACTGGCCGCAATTGAAAAGGGAGGGTATGATCACTTTATGCTGAAAGAAATATTTGAACAACCTAGCACCATCCATGATTGCTTACGTGGAAGACTAGACGCTTCTGCCGGCACCATCACTATGAGTGGTATTGAACAGAACATGGAAGCATTTAAATCTGCCAGCCGCATCATTATTGTTGCTTGTGGCACTAGTTGGCATGCAGGTTTGGTGGCAGAATACATTATTGAGGAACTTTGCCGCATACCGGTGGAAGTGGAGTATGCATCTGAGTTTAGGTACCGGAATCCCGTGATCAATAAAGGGGATATTATTATTGCTATTTCCCAAAGTGGCGAAACGGCAGATACGTTGGTTGCTATTGAACGTGCTAAAGAACAGGGGGCTATCATTTTTGGAATTGTAAATGCTGTAGGGTCTTCCATTGCCAGAATGAGTAATGGCGGAGCCTATACCCATGCAGGTCCAGAAATTGGGGTGGCCTCCACCAAAGCTTTTACTGGGCAGCTAGCCGTGCTCACCATGATGGCATTAAAGATTGCCAAGGAAAAGAGCAGCATCTCAGATCAAAGATATATCCAACTGTTATTTGAATTGGAAGCGGTGCCAGAAAAAGTAGATGCCTTACTGAAAAATGCTGGAGCTATTAAAGCAATAGCCGAAAAATATAAAGATGCTACGGATGCCTTGTTTTTAGGCAGAGGTTATAATTTTCCCATTGCATTGGAAGGGGCATTAAAACTAAAGGAAATTAGTTACATCCATGCAGAAGGTTACCCTGCAGCTGAAATGAAACATGGTCCCATTGCTCTGGTGACCGACACGCTACCTGTAGTTTTCGTTGCAACAAAAGATAGTTACCACGAAAAAATTGTAAGCAATATTCAGGAAATTAAAGCTAGAAAAGGATTAGTGATCGCCATCATCACCGAAGGCGATGAGGTGATTCCAGCATTAGCAAATGATGTGTTTTTTGTTCCGCCAGCAGATGAGATTATCGCACCTATGCTTAGCGCTGTTCCATTGCAACTGCTATCCTATTATATGGGTATTGCACGTGGAGTGGATGTGGACAAGCCGAGAAATCTGGCTAAAAGCGTAACCGTGGAATAATCAAGCCCCAATCTTTATCCGCATTTAAATTTTACCAATAACAACACAACTGCAATTTGAAACAGTTTTCAGTTTTTAATTTTCAGTGAATCAATCATCAGTTACCCCATGAACATCATCACCAAACAACCGGTAAGCAATCTTGGCTACAACTTTGTAGAAGAAAAATATATCCCAAAAGGTAAAGACGAATACTATCTTAGGTACTTACAGAACCCTAATGGCAGTGAATACCGAAAATTAACTGCACATGAAATAGAAGTACTCGTTCGGAACCGAAATACCTCCGACGATTGGAATAAAATATTTGTATCCTCCGCCTTTAATCCGGAGTTGGTAAAGAACTGCAAATTTTACGGTTTGATTCGGATAGGAAAACTCGAAGCTATTTACCTTGAATTTCACAATTTCAAATTGCCCGTTGGGCTCTACAATAGTACCATTATCAGTTGTGATTTTGGTAACAATGTATGTATTGAAAATGTGAATTCGCTCAGTCATTATATTATTGGGAACGAGGTGATGATTGCCAATGTGAATGAAATAGCTACCACCGAAAAGGCTAAATTCGGCAATGGGATTATTTTTGAGGGCGAAGATGAAAACATTCGTGTGTGGATGGAACTCTGCAATGAAAATGGTGGAAGAAGGGTAATCCCATTTGATGGCATGCTTGCGGGAGATGCCTATATGTGGAGTAAATTCAGAGACCAAGAACAGTTGATGAATAAATTCAAGGAATTTACTGACAACCGGTTTGTTTCCCAAAGGGGTCGTTATGGCACGATTGGTGATCGCACCGTTATTAAAAATTGTAAAATCATAAAGGATGTTTTGATTGGTACCGATGCCTATTTAAAAGGAGCCAATAAATTAAAAAACCTTACCATCAACAGTGATGAAAACCGGACCTCCCAAATTGGTGAGGGCTGCGAATTGGTAAACGGAATTATTGGATATGGATGCAGAATATTTTATGGGGTAAAAGCAGTACGATTTGTTATGGCTGCCCATTCGCAATTGAAATATGGTGCAAGACTTATCAATTCCTACCTTGGCAACAACTCTACTATC
>JBIKOV010000262.1:0-4367 GCA_044357815.1 Ferruginibacter sp.
GGATGTTGATTCGGTAAAAGGAAAATCTGCTCATGATAATCTTATTAAATTATTTGAGCAACAGCGTATAGACGTTTTGGTGGGTACACAGATGGTAGTAAAAGGGCTTGATTTTGAAAAGGTGAGTCTAGTTGGAATATTGGATGCAGATGGTTTGCTAAGCTTTGCCGATTTTAGGGTCAATGAAAGGGCCTTTCAATTAATGGAGCAGGTAAGCGGAAGGGCAGGTCGAAAAGACGAACAGGGTAAGGTATTGATTCAAGCAACACAAGTGAGCCATCCGATATTGCAATTTGTACAGCAGCATGATTATAAGAAAATGTATGAATTTGAGATTACCAATCGACAGCAGTTTTTTTATCCCCCCTTTAGTAGAATTATTGAAATAACTTTAAAGCATAAGATAAAGGAAGTAGTGGATGAGGCAGCCCATAAATTGGGACTTGCTTTAAAAATCGATTTGAATAATTTTGTGGTTGGCCCTGCAGCACCTGTTGTAGCAAGGGTTCGAAATCAATATTTGATGGAATTGCTGATTAAATTGCCCCTAGATATGAAACAAATTCATCAGTATAAAAAGGCAATCAAAAATCAGTTTAATTTATTATTGTCCGAAAAGAAATTTAAGGGAGTGGTTATGATTGCTGATGTGGATGCCAACTAATTAGCAAGTTTGTACAAGAATACAAAAAGCAAAATGATCGAAGAAAATATTTCGCTGAAAAAATACAATACATTTGGTGTAGATGCAATAGCACGTTATTTTGCGCGCTTTGCTTCGTTGGATGATTTATGTGCACACCTCGAATTTACTACTCTATCTACCACTGCCCAATTATTGCCACGCCTTATTCTAGGAGGCGGAAGCAATTTATTGTTTACTAAAAATTTTGATGGAATTGTTTTAAAAAACGAGTTGGGTGGAATCGAAAAGATCAGTGAAGATAAATCCTATGTGTACATTAAGGCAGGGGCTGGTGTTAATTGGCATCAATTGGTAATTCATTGCATCCAAAATAATTGGGCTGGGATGGAAAACCTTTCGCTGATACCTGGCAATGTAGGGGCATCTCCAATGCAAAATATTGGTGCATACGGGGTAGAAGTAAAA
Organism: Ferruginibacter sp.; assembly: GCA_044357815.1. Classification (GTDB taxonomy): domain Bacteria; phylum Bacteroidota; class Bacteroidia; order Chitinophagales; family Chitinophagaceae; genus Ferruginibacter. The sequence continues at coordinate 1,112 of JBIKOV010000262.1, forward strand.
GATGTTTTTTTTGAATTGGAAGCCCTTCACCTGATGGATAAAAAGGTAGTTACTTTTAATTTGCAGGAATGTGAATTTGGTTACAGGGAAAGTGTTTTTAAAAGAACGCTGATCAATCAGTTTATTATATTAAATGTTACCTATCGGCTCAATAAGGTGCCGGTTTTCAATACCTCCTATGGAGCTATTGAGCAGGAGTTGGAGGCAATGGGGGTTGCTGAATTAAGTATCCAGGCTATTTCACAGGCCGTCATTCATATCCGCCGCAGTAAACTACCCAATCCAGCAGACATTGGCAATGCCGGCAGTTTTTTTAAAAATCCTGAAATCACAGCGCAGCAATTTGCTTCGCTAAAAAAAGATTTTCCTGCTATCATTGGTTATAGCTTGGGGGTTGACAAGGTAAAATTGGCTGCAGGTTGGTTAATTGAACAGTGCGGCTGGAAAGGGTATCGAAAGGGCGATGCAGGTTGCCACTCAAATCAGGCATTGGTATTAGTAAATTATGGGCATGCAACCGGCAGTGAAATATTCGATTTAAGTGAAACGATCATAGCAACTGTGGCGGATAAATTCGGAGTAGCCTTGGAAAGAGAAGTCAATATTATTTAGAATACGTTACTTTAAATAGAAAACTGTTAAGCGTATTCCTTTCTTGTGTATAAATTTGGACTGGTAGTAAAACAGCGCCAGGCAATTTGCTTGGCGCTGTTTTGTTTTTATACATCTTCATCAAATTCCCCCTCATAATTCTTGTTGCTTATATTGAGCATACTTCCCATCAGGTCTTTAAATTCGATCTTACCGTCCAATACTTTTTTGCTAATGAGGGAATAGGCTGCTAAACCGTGCAGTACAAATTCCATGAGCAGTGCATTCTCTTTTATATTGGCAGCTTTATAATGTTTTTTTACAAGGGCATGCAATCCATCCACTTTGTATAAAAGTTGAATTTTATCTTCGTCCTTAGTTTCAAAAAACACATCTAGATTTTTTCCACTGTCGAACCAGCGGGTAATCGCCTTATAGGGGGTGTCTTCTGGAGATAGTTCCTTTCCTCTTTTCTTTTTGAGGGTATCGGGGTTGGGGAAATATTGGCCAAATACAGTGCGGGTGGCTTTTTCCAAAAGGTTGAAGGCTACCTGGTAAGGGCCTTCTTGCTCACCTTCATATACCAATTCAATTTTACCAGTTATCGAAGGGATAATTCCAATCAAATCACTGATCCAGACTTGAGTAGTGGATTCATCATTGATGATCGCCCTGCGTTCTGCAGCACTTACTGCGTTTTCATAAGCTGCAATGGTAAGCCTTGCACTTACACCACTTTTTTTATCAACCAATTCGCTACTTCTGGCTTCAAAAGAAACTTGTTCAATTAATCTTTTAACCAGATCGCTTATGTTTACCCTTTTTGCCTGTTCGGGATAAATATTGGCTTCCTGTTCGGTGATGGCGAGTGCGGTTTCAATTGATTTTGGATAATGCGTTAAAATTTGACTTTCGATACGATCTTTCAGTGGGGTAACGATACTTCCTCTATTAGTATAATCTTCTGGGTTGGCAGTAAATACAAACAATACGTCAAGGGGTAAACGAAGTTTAAAACCACGGATCTGCAGATCACCCTCTTCCAGAATATTAAATAAGGACACTTGAATTCTTGCCTGCAAATCGGGCAATTCATTGATAACAAAAATGCTTCGGTTACTGCGTGGAATAATACCATAGTGCAGTACTCTTTCATCAGCAAAACTAAGTTTCAAATTAGCAGCTTTTATAGGATCAATATCTCCAATCAAATCGGCTACGCTAACATCAGGAGTAGCGAGTTTTTCGCCATACCGTTGGCTGCGGTGGAGCCAATTAATGGGGGTGTTATTTCCTTTTTCTTCAATCAAATCAATAGCATATCTTGATATTGGTTGAAAAGGATCATCATTGATTTCGCTTCCGGCTACTACAGGAATATATTCGTCTAGCAATTGTATCATTTGCCTTGCCATCCTTGTCTTGGCCTGTCCACGCAGCCCTAAAAATAAAATATTATGACGCGATAATAAAGCTCTTTCTGTATCGGGGATTACGGAGTCTTCATAACCAAGTATCCCTGGAAAAGCATTTTCTTTTGCCTTAATTTTTTTGATGAGGTTGTCACGAACTTCATCTTTGATAGATTTGGATGTGTACCCTTGTTTTTTTAATTCGCCTAAAGTACTTGGTTTTTTATTTATCATTTTTTTTACTTTTATTTTGCCATAGGTAAAATAGCACAATGCTCTTCAACACTAAAATGGCCATTCTATTTAATTGGCAAATTAATAAACTGTTTTGCGCTTTCCGCTTTCAAAATCTTTGAACATAAATGCACCCAGTTTATCAAGCGATGCAAAAAAGGCCTTGCCACTATTCGTTTCTGTGAACTCCTGTACAAATTTTTGTAAATAGGGATCAGAGGCAATCATAAAAGTGGTGATCGGTATTTTTAATTTTTTGCATTGTGTAGCTAGGCTCATGCAGCGGTTTAAAATTTTACGATCTACCCCGAAGCTATTTTTGTAGTACTTGGTACCCACTTTTAAGCAAGTGGGTTTTCCATCGGTAATCATAAAAATTTGCTTATTGGGGTTTCTTCTTTTGCGTAAAAGATCCATCGCCAGTTCGAGGCCTGCCACCGTATTGGTATGGTATGGACCTACCTGAAGATAGGGGAGGTCTTTTACTTCTATTGTCCAAGCATCATTTCCGAATACCACTATATCTAGGGTGTCTTTTGGATACTTGGTTTGTATTAATTCGCTCAATGCCATTGCTACTTTTTTGGCGGGCGTGATCCTGTCTTCACCATACAAAATCATTGAATGGCTGATATCGATCATTAGCACGGTAGAGGTCTGGGATTTAAAATCTGTTTCCCTTATTTCCAAGTCATCTTCCTGAAGCCGGAAGCTATCTACCCCATGATTGATTTGAGCATTACGGATAGACGAAGTAAAATCAATTTGCTCAAGAGTATCACCAAACTGAAAGGGTCTTGTTTCAGGGTTGATTTCATCACCCCCGCCGGGTTTAAAGGTGTTGTGATTACCTTGTTTTGTTTTTTTGAGTTTACCGAATATTTCTTCCAGACTTTTTTTTCGAATTCCTTGCTCAGTTTTGGGTGTGATTTTTATTTCACCATTTTCATCCTTCTCACCAATGTATCCTTTTTCTTTTAGGTCTTCATAAAAATCCCCCATGCCATAATCGTCCTTGG
>JBIKOV010000263.1:0-4366 GCA_044357815.1 Ferruginibacter sp.
GATGAATGATTATGCTTCATTTAAAAAGTATTCAAAACTGGTAAATGATCAGGGAGAAAGGGCTTGTACCTTGCGAAGCCTTTTTCAGTTTAATGCACAGCGAAAAGCGATTTCAATTGATGAGGTAGAACCTGCAGAAGCAATCTGGAAAAGGTTTGCTACTGGAGCAATGAGTTTTGGTTCTATCTCTCATGAAGCACATAGTACATTGGCCATTGCCATGAACCGTTTAGGTGGAAAGAGTAATACAGGGGAAGGTGGTGAGGATGAAATGCGTTTTGAAACGATGCCTAATGGGGACTCAATGCGTAGCGCGATCAAACAGGTTGCTTCTGCAAGATTTGGGGTTACTAGTAATTATTTAACTCAGGCAGATGAATTGCAGATTAAAATGGCTCAGGGTGCCAAACCCGGCGAGGGCGGACAATTACCGGGTCATAAGGTAGATGATTGGATTGGAAGGGTTCGTCATGCTACTCCTGGAGTAGGATTAATTTCTCCACCTCCTCATCATGATATTTATTCCATTGAAGATTTAGCACAGTTAATCTTTGATTTAAAAAATGCTAACCGAGCTGCGAGAATCAATGTAAAATTGGTGTCCAAGGCTGGGGTGGGTACTATTGCTGCAGGTGTTACCAAAGCAAAGGCGGATGTGGTGTTGATTGCAGGTTTTGATGGCGGTACCGGCGCGTCTCCGGTGAGTTCAATCAAACATGCAGGATTGCCATGGGAGTTGGGGTTGGCTGAAGCACACCAAACACTGGTAAAGAATAAATTACGCAGCAGGGTAATCTTACAAACAGATGGTCAATTAAAGACCGGAAAAGATATCGCCATCGCCACCTTGTTGGGTGCAGAAGAATGGGGAGTAGCTACCGCGGCATTGGTTACGGAAGGCTGTATCATGATGCGAAAATGCCATCTCAATACCTGCCCAGTTGGTGTAGCTACGCAGGATAAACAATTGCGTGAGCGTTTTACAGGTGATGCAGATCATGTGGTAAATCTATTTAAATTTTTAACGGAAGAACTGCGCGAAATCATGGCTCAATTGGGCTTTCGTACAATCAATGAAATGGTTGGCCAAGTAGATTGTTTGGAAATGCGGGAAGGTATTGATCATTGGAAATATAGTAAATTAGATTTATCACCGGTATTGTACAAGGAACCAGCTTCCAAGTATACCGTAATTTATAACAATGAGCAACAGGATCATGGATTAGACAAAGTGCTTGACTGGAAATTGCTAGCAGCGGCCCAGCCTGCATTAGATAGCCAGCAAAAGGTGACCGCTTCTTTCCCTATAAAAAGTATCGACAGAACTACCGGGACGATTTTGTCAAATGAAATTTCAAAAAAATACAAGTCTGCCGGTTTACCCGATGATACCATTCATTTTAAATTTACCGGTACTGCCGGTCAAAGTTTTGGTGCTTTTAATACAAAGGGTGTTACCCTAGAACTAGAGGGAGATGCAAATGATTATTTTGGAAAAGGATTGAGTGGAGCTAAATTAATTGTGTATCCATCTGTTAGGGCCAATTTTGTACCTGAAGATAATATCATCATTGGTAATGTTGCTTTTTATGGAGCTACATCCGGTGAATCTTATATCAGAGGAAAAGCGGGTGAGCGATTTGCTGTTCGTAATTCTGGTGCCACTGCAGTGGTTGAGGGAGTGGGTGATCATGGATGCGAGTATATGACTGGAGGAAAAGTAGTGGTGCTAGGTGCTACGGGAAGAAATTTTGCCGCAGGTATGAGTGGTGGAATTGCTTATGTATATGATGTAAAGGGGGAATTTCCATTGCAGTGCAATACAGAAATGGTTGATTTGGATCCGGTTGGAGAATCAGATAAGGAGGAATTGCTTAAAATGGTCAGTGATCATTTTATGCATACTAAAAGTACGGTAGCGAAATTTGTAATGGAAGACTTTGAGAACCAGTTAAAGAATTTCGTTAAAGTATTCCCTAAGGATTATAAAAAAGTGTTAGAAAAACAGTCCGGCAAAGTTAAAAAGGAACTGAAGAAATAGTATTCCTTTTTAGAAAGTAGCATTAAAATATTATTTACTTTAAAAAAATTCTCCGCTTTGGAGGCAAAGTATATATGGGCAAACCAACAGGATTTTTAGAATTTACGCGGGAGCTTCCCTCCAAGCGTTTACCCGAAGAAAGGATAGGTGACTATAAAGAATTTATAGAGCGATATTCTGATGAGAAGTTAAACCAGCAATCAGCTAGATGTATGGATTGTGGCGTTCCTTTTTGTCACAATGGTTGTCCCCTAGGAAATGTTATTCCTGAATTCAATGATGCAGTGTATCGGAAAAGTTGGAAAGAGGCATATGATATATTGTCTTCTACCAATAATTTCCCAGAGTTTACCGGACGTATATGCCCTGCCCCTTGTGAAACAGCCTGTGTGTTGGGAATCAATCAACCCGCAATAGCTATTGAAGAAATTGAAAAACATATTATTGAAATTGCCTTTGATAAGGGATATGTGCAAGCTGATAAACAGATTTTGCGAACTGGAAAAAAAGTTGCAGTAATTGGTAGCGGTCCTGCCGGCTTGGCTGCTGCTGCTCAATTAAATATTGTTGGACATTCAGTAACCGTATTTGAAAGGGATGATTTACCAGGAGGGTTATTGCGGTATGGTATCCCGGATTTCAAGCTCGAAAAATGGGTGATTGATAGAAGGGTAAAATTAATGGAAGAAGAAGGGGTTGTATTTAAATGTAATACTAATGTAGGGGTTGATATCAGTATTAGTAATTTATTGAGGGAATACCAGGCAATTGTATTGGCTGGTGGAAGTACCATTCCTAGAAATCTAGATATTCCAGGAAGGGATTTAAAAGGGGTATATTTTGCAATGCAGTTTTTAAAGCAACAAAATAAGCGGGTTGCCGGCAGTTCTTTTTCCGAAGCAGATATTATGGCTACTGGTAAAAATGTGATTGTGATTGGGGGAGGAGATACAGGAAGCGATTGTGTGGGTACCTCTAATCGTCATAAGGCGGCATCGGTAACACAGTTTGAATTATTACCTAAACCTCCAAGTCAAAGAAATAGCGCCATGCCATGGCCTAATTATCCAATGCTTCTTAAAACTACCTCTTCTCATGAAGAAGGTTGTGATAGAAAATGGGCAGTTGCCACCAAGGAGTTTATTGGTGATGAAAAAGGGCAATTGAAAGCAGTTATAATGGTTGACTTGGAATGGAAAGTGGTCGATAATAAACCAGCCCAATTTGTAGAAATAAAGGGTAGTGAAAGAAAAGTGCCATGTGAATTGGCATTTTTGGCGATGGGATTTGTACATCCTCAGCAAGAAGGAATGATCAGTGAGCTCGAGGTGGAATTGGATGAAAGAGGGAATGTTAGGGCATCAGAAAAAAATTACCAGTCCAATATCGCCCGAGTATTTACAGCAGGCGATATGCGGCGTGGACAGTCGCTGGTGGTATGGGCTATTAAGGAAGGAAGGGATTGTGCACAAAAGGTAGATGAATTTTTGATGGGTCAATCCTTATTAGAAACAGCTGATAGGAATGCAATTGGCCGTTATTTGTAAATAGATAAAATTCTTAATGAGTGTTTGAGGGATGCAGTGTACCACTGCATCCCTTTTTTTGTATTTTCCATCCATTAAGGGGTATTACTATTTTTGAAAATTAAAAATTATTCCTATACTAAGGGAATCAAATGTAAAATAAATTAAATATGAATAAAAAATGGTAGTTAAATTATAATGTAGTGAATTTAGATAAATTATAAAATAGTAGCTTTTTTTATCAACAAATCCGTTATTTGAACATTTTAGGCTAATATTTCTTAAATATTTTATTAAAATTGGCTATTTTTTAGGTTAATTGCTAGTATTATTTAAATATTACAATAAGATATATGTATATAATTTGATCTTAGAATGGTTGATAATTCATATTTTTACTCAATAAATGTAATATATCAATAAAATACAATGTTTATTGATTTTTTAAAACCCAAAAACAATGAGTATGAAAAAAATTTCAATCCAGTCGGTCCTGCCATTTTTGGTATTGATTGCTGTTGCTTTGGCGGCTGCTTTTATTGCACCTGAGGCAGATTATGATCCCACAAAAATTGTAGGAGGTCCCCAATACAATGCATCCGATATGACTTGGGTACTGATTTCTACAGCACTAGTTTTTTTAATGACTCCCGGACTTGCCTTCTTTTATGGTGGAATGGTGAATCGTAAGAACGTGATTTCTACCATGATCAAGAGTGTGGTAGCTGCAGGTATTGTAGGGGTATTATGGATTGTAGTTGGATTTAGTTTGAGTTTTGGAGATTCCATTGGTGGTTTT
>JBIKOV010000264.1:0-4365 GCA_044357815.1 Ferruginibacter sp.
TTGTTTTATCATAGCTTAATCCATCATAGGTAATGGATGTAAGATGTAAAGGTATTTCAGCCATTAAATCAATGTTTGGAACTACATCACTTCTTAATGTTAAACCAATGGTATCCAATTTCTATTTAATAAAAGGAACTAAATCAGTGACTACAATTATATTGATATAGAGAATCAAGATAAACCTTTAAAAACACCATTTGCCGTTTGTCTTATTGCTTCCATCTCATCATCATAATAACCTGAAACAACATCAGAAAACAATTGCTGCTTATTATGTTTTAATCCTCTGGCAATAAATAGTTCAATGGATTTTTTATCCTCATCAAATACAATGATTAAGGCATCATTTGTGGTTTTTACATCTCCATAAGCAATATAAAATTTTTCAAGGTTAGGAACATAAATACTACTGATGCTAAAACTACCTTTTCCGATAATCATTTCAGCCAGTCTTTTATCGTTACCTTTAAAACTGTCAGGTCGTTGAACATAGTTGAATGATAGACCTCCTACATTGGATTTTTTCTTATTGATAAGTAACATTTCAAATAAAGAATAATTGCCAGTACTATTAGTTATATCATACCTACTTTTGGCATCAGTCATTAATTGACCTTTGTAATAATCAGAAAAAATATTACCTAACATTTTTTACTCCTTTCTTTAGGGTTACAAATGTGCTGGCTTCACTTTCAATCTCATCTTTTGTAGCTTTTCTATTTTGCAATAGCCATCCATCTAATTCGATTCTACTGCAATAGATTTGCTTTCCCTGTGGCTTATAGCAAGGAATACCTCCTGTGGAAGTTAGTTTGTAGAGATAGCTTTTTGATAGCCCTGTATAGGCTGCCACCTCATCAAAATTTAATACAGTTTTTTGGGTTAATAGTAAGGATTCAATATTCCTTAACCTTTCATTAAATTGATTAAAATCATTCATTTTCTTTCTTATTGTTTTAATAATAAGTAAGAAAAGAAAGAATGTTTAATAAAGGAAGATATTTGATATAGAAAGTAATATATACTTAATATCAAATACTTAAATGATAATTCTTGCTGCTATTTGTTTTTTTCTAAAAATATGTTTAATTTATTTTGATTATCTGTTACATTTTCCTTTAAAGGAGGTAAGTCAATATCAACAATCATAGGAATTTTATTTACTGCTTCTCTCTTTTTAATATCAATAATCTTTGCATAAATTTGAGTAGTCTTTAGGTTGGAATGTCCTAATAATTTTGATACAGTAAAAATATCTACATCATTAATTAATGCTAAAACGGCAAATGTATGTCTGCTGCAATGAAAAGTAATATCTTTTGTAATTTTGGCTCTCATCATCCATTTACTTAGTTCTACATTCATATAGCTGCTATATTTCAAACCTACAAAAACTCTTTCATCAGGTGCTTTTGTTTCTCCTAAAAATCCTCTGGCTTGTTCTGATATATCTAAATATTGAAGTCCTTTTGTTTTTTTCTGATGAAAAGTAATTCTCCATCCTTCATTTGTTTTTTCAACTTCCTTCCATATTAGTTTTTGAATGTCTGACCATCTTAATCCTGTTAAGCAACCAAATATAAAGGCTCTTTTCAATACATCATATCTACATTCTGCTTTTACTAATTCTTTTAATTCATCTATGGTTAAATAATTCCTGATGCTTTCTACTACTTTAGGATTTTTCACATCAGTACTTGGATTTGATAATATTATCTTATCCTTAACTGCTAATCCTAAACAGGCTCTAAACTTATTAAAATAGGATGAGATGGATGAGGATGATAAAGTTTTACCACTATGTTTTTGAATATTAGTTGCCAGATAATTTTTAAATCCTTCACAAAAACTCTCATCAACTTCCCTAAATGATACTTTTAAGCCAGCATAATTAATTAAATGTTTTACAGAACTATCCCAACTGCCATAATCTCCTTCTATTACAAGTTTCTTTTCAGCTTGCTCTCTAAAGTATTCTATAAAATTAGTTTTTTGCTTAAACTCATTTCTAAATCCATACTCTCCATTTTTTATTTCAAGCTGCCTTTTGGCTCTGATGCTTTCAGCAAGTTCCAATGTAGTTTTATTGCTCTCCTTTTCAATAGGATTTTTTGGCTTATCTACTAAGTAAAGATTCAAATATTCATAATCCCTTAAATTTTTGGTTTTACCATCAGTTGTGATACTGCCCTTGTAAATTTCAAGGTAAAGACTAATACTTCCATCCTTGCCTTGTTTCCTTTTTCTTAAGTGAACTTTCATTTTTGTTGCTATTTGTTGTTATAAAAAAACAAAGATAAAGATTAGCAACAAATAAAAGTAGATTAACAACAAATAAGAGATAAAGAAGTGATAAAACAAGTCTTGTAATATCAATAAAGAGTAGGTAAAAGTTAACTAAAGGAAAATGACTTTACTTTCCAATACAAAAAGTGAAGTAAATAACCTATTCAATTCATAATAAATAACTTATATAAATATAATTAGATATAAAATGTGAGTTAGCAACAAATAAAGGCTTTTATATCACTTTTTGTCCTAATATTTGCCATAAATCATTTACTTTTTTAATCAATTCATCACTTGTTATTTCTCCTGTTATTTCTCCCTATAATTTTTTTAGAAAAATTATAAATAAAATCAAAAAACAGAATTGTCCCTTTTTTTATTTAACCTTTGAAAAAAATTAGAATATGAAATCATTTTTAAAATTCACAAGTCTTTTATTTTTATCTCTGTTTTTTTCCTGTAATTCTGAAAAAAAAGATAGAGAAAATTTTATGACAGGTTTAATTAATCAAAGGAAGGCAATTGAAAATAGTTTGGATAGTATAGTAAAAATTAAGCTTCCAGAAAATAAATATTACATTGATACTGCTGCATATCAATCAAAAGAATCTGATTTAGAGGATGAAAAAATATTGAATATCCAAATGGCTCTTTGGAAGGAAAGAGATTCCCTTAAGGCTAAATTAAAGGCCGTTAAATTTTCAATGGATAGTTTATTATTAATTAAATAATCTTATTCAATTTCATCTAAATCATAATCAATAAAGATTGGTCTTTCTTTTATATCCTTCCACTTTTCCCAAAAAATAATTAAGCTTTCAATCAGTTCATCTTTGGAGTTAAAATCCTTTAGATAAAAAGAATGTATTGTATTATTTATTACTTCATTTATTTGCTTTTGGTTTAAATCACATTCCCTGATGAAAGTAATTAATTCATCAAAATTTTTCACTGTTTTCATTGGTAAAATTTATTTGAACTGGTGTAAAATTATTATTATTAGAAACGATGTCAATAGCTTTTAAGGTAGGAACTACAAACTTTGCCAGTTCTATTAATGCCTTAACTCTATCTTTTGGAGATAAGGCTGCAATGTCATTATTCAAAGTTTCAAAATTCATTTCAATAAGATTTGTAAAATGTTCTCTTATCTCTTTAGTAACTTTATTTTCTTTGCCAGTTTTTCTTCCTCCAAATTTCATTCCTGTATTATTCATACTATTTTAAACTACTTTAGTTTAATTATCATTTTTATTTTATCGGTAATACCTTACTGATTCCTTTACTTTTTGGTTAAGTTCAATCATTAAATCACTATCTATCGTTTGCAGTTTTGAGCTACTGCTTTGCTCTATTAATCCTCTTAAGTCATAATACTGCTTTTTGGTTAGTTCTTTCTTTAAATACATTTCTTTTATGTTTTGGAAAGCCTGTACCTTACCTCCTTGTTCATTGACCAACAATAAAACTCCTAAAAGTTTATATTGCTCTTTTGTTCTAACTTTTTGCATATCAATTTTTGTGGTTTTAATTTTATCAATACTCAAATAATCTTTATACCATTCATCATTTACCATCATATAAAAATTCTCATCATACAAGGTACTGGCAGTTATAGATGCTCTGTTAAAATGTTTGCATAAATTATGGTTAAATCTGCTTTCAATCCTCATCATAAACCTATCGTTATACATTGGATGCATAGGCTCTCTATTTTGCTTTGTTTCTTTAATCTTATCATATATAACAACCTCTTTTCCTGTTATCTTGTAATAGATTCCATTAGGTTGTTCTAATCGTTTATACCTTCCAGATTTGCCTAAATAAGGTAAGTATAAACTCACATCATTTTTCAGCATTATATTTTTGGCATAGTGAAATTTATTTACATCTGCTTTTTCAATTGGTAAATGTAAATCATCACTCATTTTTTCAATTGCTTGTTTTGTGCTGCTTCTATCCATCATTGATAAACTATTGCCTAAAATAAACTTGGTTAAACTGGCATTGCTTATTTTGATTCTATTCTCATTAATGCTTACATCAAAATTGTAATATTTGCCGTTTACAGTT
>JBIKOV010000265.1:0-4355 GCA_044357815.1 Ferruginibacter sp.
ATATGATTACGGATATGCAAAGCCTTGCTTTCATCCTGGTCATGCAAATGTTCTTTCACGTGTAATACACAACTTCCTGATGGAGATACGATGTAATCGACTTCGCCGAAATTGGCAACAAAATTTTTATCGCAACCTTCACTCAAATCGGCAAATCCGCTATTGGCCATTGGTTGTCCACAGCAGGTTTGATTGAGCGGAAAAACAACTTCACAACCCAATTTCTCCAATAGTTCCAGGGTGGCCACTGCCACTTTCGGGTAAAACTGGTCCACATAACAGGGAATAAATAATCCTACTTTCATTATTAAAAAAATTATTGTTAGTCCCTTATTACAAACAGTATTTTACAAATCTACTGGCTAAAATTTATTACTGATGACTTTCTTTATTGGTTAATAAAAAAGTTGCAATATCTGCCAGATTTTGTTCAGATATTCCGGTAGTTATCGGTTCAGGCATTAGGCTTTTTTGTTGCTTTTCCTTTGAACTAATTTTGTTTTGTGCGATAACATGTTGAACACCAGAAATATCTTTTATTACAATCGACTGCTTATTTTCTGAAACTAAAAATCCAAATACAGATTCCCCCTCCACTGTATTCACCAGCCAGGGCTCATAGCCAAAAACAATGGCAGCGCTGGGGTTAACAATAGCATCGAGTAAGGAGATTTTATCAAATTTTTTGCCAATATTGGTAAGTTCCGGCCCAATCATATTTCCTGTCAATCCAACACGGTGGCAACTACTACAATTATTTTTAAAAATAGTTTGACCCGCTACAGCATCCCCAGGTAATTTTGCAATATTATTCACTGAAAATATTTTATCCGTGCCATTTCGCTTGACATATTTTCCAGCCTGAACCCTTACCGCAATATTAGGGTTATTGAAAATATTTTCTGCCACAATTGGCATTAACGAAGTGGGCAATTTATCCTCTGCCATTAATCCAATCACCATTTGACCTCCCATTGTATCTAAAGCCATTTCCTTTGCTAGCCCTTGATGGTCTTGTTCAGACTGTCGATTGTCTAACAGCATTTGCAGCTTGACTTTCATGGTTGCCAGCTTACGCTGATAAGTAGTATTTACATTTATTTTCGACCAGTCTAATAATTTATACCAATCATTACTCTGTCTGAAAGAGAGCCAATACAAAGATTGTTCTTTTACATCTGCCAAACTAGCAGCAGTCAAATTCAACATAGCATTAGCAGCCGTTTTATCATTTATAAAAGCTAGCGCCGTGATCATTCGCATTCTTTCTTCTTTTGATGAAGCCGAATCCATAGCTCTTTGTGCAATTTCCTTCACTGCACTTACTGGATGAAGCCTCCAGGCAAAATCTACCATTGGCTTACTCCACTTCAATGGCGAGATTGGTTGATTAGGGTAAAAAGAAATCAGTAATTCTTTGTACCAACTTTCAGCATCTGCATCCATAGCGCTTCCAAGGGTTTCGAGGTACCATCGATCTTTACCATCATACTGAGCAGCGAGTGAAAGCAGTATTTCTCTTTTTGCTGAAAAGGAAGAATCTCTCAGAGCCACCGCCACTTCCCTACGAACAAATGCTGAAGGATCGGTTGAGAGCTTCCTAGCCAAAGGCATCATATTTAGAGTAACCTGTCGCAAAGATCGGAAAGCGGTTGCTCTGATTTGCTCGTCTTTGTCAGTCAAAATATTTTCAACTTCCTTTTTACCTTCATTGCCTAGTTGAGCTAATAGCCATACAGCCCTTGCTCTAACAAATGGGTTTTCATCAAGAAGTAATTTTTTTACGGGTTCAATCACTGCTGCACCCTGCTGCTTTAGTTTTTCAAAAGCGATATTGCGAACATTCACTGCTGGATTCTTCAAAGCTTCCAATTGCCCTTGTATGCTATTGAAATCAAGTGTTGGAGGAACCAGTTTTTTATTTTTTGGAGTAATGCGGTAAATTCTTCCATACCCCAGGCTATCATTCATTTGATGGCCACCCACTACTGGATCGTACCAATCAGCAATAAAAATGGCGCCGTCTGTTCCAATAGTAACATCAGCCGGTCGAAACCAGTTATCCTTTTGCTTGTTTTGAATGGTATCGTACCATACATAGCCTTCATTGTCTCTAGAAAGCGAAGTGATGAAATTTTGCCGAACCCCTAAATCATAACCAGACTGGCTGAGCGAAGGATGGTAACCGAATATAACGTTTCGACCAGCATCCGCGCTCAGTAACATCCCCCTATAATTTTTACCCAATGCATCCGACTCGTACATTGCAACACCGGTTGGTGCACCAGCACCCGATCGGTCACCTACGGGCATTACACCCGGATCATCTTGGTGCCATTGTGCAGTAAAAATATTCTGTCCAGGACGCTGATCCGCTTGCCAAGTACGAGTGCCATCGCTGCTAAAAAAGCCTGCATTTCCCCCTTCCATCAACCAAGTTGTGCGACAGGTGACCACCCCGTCGTCATTGTCATTTTGCCAAAGGTTACCATATGAATCGGGAATCACCTCATAAGAGTTTCGGAAATTATGGCCCATTACTTTCAATCCGCTACCATCTGGATTTACACGAAGTGCCAATCCTCCCACCCAAACCTTGCCATCATCACTTCTTCGATTACCTTCATTTTTATCATTGTAAGGAGAACCTCCAGTATAAATACTTCCTGAGCGTAAAGTCCAGCCACTTTTATCTGTAACCATGTGAGGCCCTGCATTTCCTGTATTAAAATACCAGTTACCATCTGGTCCGGCCGTAACGGAATGCAACGAATGATCATGATCCTTACCACCAAAACCAGTTAAAATAATTTCTTTTTTATCTGCCTTATCATCCCCATTTTCATCTGTATAAATAATCAAATTCGGAGAGCAGGAAACGATTACCTTATTCCCAATCACAGCAATACCCACTGGCGAAACCAAATCATTATCTTCTACAAATACAGTCGACTTGTCCGCCTTGCCATCCTGGTCGGTATCTTCAAGAATTAGCACCCGATCTCCTTTGGGATGATGCAAAAAATGTGCAGAATCATTATTGTAATTACGATAATTTACGGCTTCTGTAACCCAAACCCTTCCCTTGTAATCAACATCCATGTTGGTAGGATTATATAACATAGGGGACTCTGCCCAAAGTGTTGCCTCAAGATCATCAGGAAGAAAAAGCCCTGATTCACTCTTGGAAGAAGCGGTTTGACATGCAGAAAAATAAATAATAGCAATAAAAAAAATAGCAATTATTAAAAAAAAATGTTTTGAAAATTTCATGGACTGAAAATTTATGATCAGTAGGAATGGACCTAAAAATCGGTTGGGTAAAGCTTTATCAAGGTTAATGAATACAATGAATATTACCAGGTTATTTTGAAAAAATATTTTTTAAAAACTGCAGATTTTGCTGATAACTTTTCACATCGTCGGCACCATCTGGAATGGCACCCTCTATCTGCATCCACCCATCCCCTATGTAGCCGGTTTCACTAACAGCTTGACCAATAGCCTTCCAGTCGTTGGAGCCGGAGCCTAGCAAATAGCCATTCTCCTTCATATGTAACTCGCAAATTCTATCCTTACCTAGTTTTTTAAATTCCTTCACCGTATCATATCCTGCATCAGCCACATTGCAGAAATCATAATATACTTTTATATTTTTTGAGCCTACCTGGTCGATGATATCTATTTGCTCATCCGCATTGAGATAGGATTCTATGCCTAAAATGATTCCATTTTTTTCGGCATGAGGCGCTACTTTCTTTAAGCGCCTAACAACTTCTTCTTTACCCTTGGCATCATTGCGCAGGTCGTTAGGGCCAAAAAAAGGAAGTAGCACCACAGGCACAGTAAGATTCCTAGCAACATCCACACTATCCCATACCCATTGTTCGGTTCTAGGATCAGATTTATAAGGCACACCATTTAATTCTCCCAAAGCAATACTGGAGATCTTAATTCCAGTTGCTTTGGAATAATGTAAGTACTCTTGTTGAACGGTTATATCCCTCAAGCGAAGGTTATCACTTTGAGAACCCATACTGACCATTACTCCATCGAGGCCTATTTCTTTAGCAACATCAAAAACTCCAATATCGCAGTTTTTTCCAAGGCTCCAATCGCAAGCGCCAATTTTAAAATTTCGTTTTTTTACTACACTGTCGGCAATCGAATCTAAGGAACTGCCAGCAAAAGCAGTTAGCAAGGCTAAATTTTGTATAAATGCTCGTCTTGTTTTCATAAATATTTTATTACTCCAAAAAATATAAATTAATACGCTTCACTAAATATAAGTTTTTTTTAAAATCTGGATGATGGTAATTTATCAACTTATCCTAATATTATACCCAACCCCAGTA
>JBIKOV010000267.1:0-4352 GCA_044357815.1 Ferruginibacter sp.
ATGGTATGATTTGGAAATACAATATGAAGGCAAAATTCCTGCAAGACAATTCGGTGGTAAAATTGATCGCAATAGCAATGCAGTTGAAGTATTAAAAATACTGGAGGAGAGCAAGGTGCATTTCAGTATTGAAGATGGAAAAATAGTGGTAGGGCGGTAAAGCCGCTCCAGAAGTCAATAGGTAGATCAATTGTAAGAAATGCGGCAGGCAACGAATGCGGTTCCCTTTTGCTACTGAATAACATAACTAAAGTATAAAAAGTTTCTTTGGGTTACTTAATAAAAAGCCAGAAGTGGTGGAACACTTCTGGCAGCATATTTAAGTTAACTTTTATATATAAACCTGGTAGGCTTAATTTGTTCATTAACTAAAACGATTCAAAACTATGAATTTAACCGCATTTTGTAATGAAGTTTCTTTGCGGAAGCTTATTACTAAAACTAACCTGGCCATTTATAAGCTCAGGAAAAACAGGCAAATTTTTCTAAGTATGAAATTAACCGCCTTTATATTAATAGCAGCCATAAATTTACATGCGACAGGCTTTTCGCAGATCTCTATCTCTGAGAAAAACGCTCCTTTGGAAAAGGTTTTTAAGGCCATCGAAAAACAAACAGGTTATGTTTTCTTTTACGATTTGGTATTGTTACAACAGGCCAAAACGGTGAGTATTAAAGTTAAAAATGCTCAACTGGATGAAGTGTTAACCAATTGCTTTAAAGACCAGCCTTTAACTTACAGCATTGTTGGCAAAACGGTTGTAGTGAAGCAAAAGGAAGAATTAATAATCAATAACCCGATCCCTGTTGAAAAGTTATTGAATCAAAATATAGCAATTACAGGTAACATTACAGATGAAGCTACTGGTAAACCACTTGCAGGTGCTACTGTAAAACTAAAAACTGCCAATACATCAACTACAACAGATGAAAATGGAAATTTTACAATAGAGGTTCCTGCTATTGGGAATGTATTGTTGATTTCTTATGTCGGGTATGAAACTATGGAGGTTAGAATATCCAAGGCTGGCCCATTAAAATTAACATTAAAACAGAAGGAGTCTGTTGCAGACGAGGTTATTGTCGTTGGTCTTGGAAGATCGAAAAAGATTAATGTTACGGGGGCTGTTTCTGTCGTAGGTAAAAAAGACCTTGCAAACAGACCAGTTTCCTCTGCTATGCAAGCATTACAGGGAGTGTCGCCCGGTTTAGTAATTACCACAACTGGTGATGCCGGACAGCCCGGTGGTAAAATGAATATAAATATCCGAGGATTAACCTCTCTCGAAGGGAGTAGCAATCCTTTTGTACTGATCGATGGTATCCCTATGAGTATAACTGATATTGACCCTGAAGACATTGAGTCTATTTCTATATTGAAAGATGCAGCTTCTAGTGCTATTTACGGTGGAAGAGCAGCTTTTGGTGTAATCTTGATCACCACCAAAAAGGGAAAAAATCGGGAAGCTATTAGCATGACCTATTCCAACAATTTTGCTTCGAATGAAATGTTGAATATGCCTCGTAAGGCTGATGCTGTGTCGTTTGCTCATCTGATAAACCAATCTCAAATAAATCTAACAGGAAGTCCTTTTTATACGGCGGAAAGATTTGCGAATATTGTACAAAATGCAAAAAATCCAGGTAGTGCACCAGAAATGTACCGAAGTGGCCAAACCTGGCAAATGGGAAATTGGGGAATAAATAATACGGCAGCTAATGATTGGATGTCTATATTTTTGAAAGATCGTACTTATCGTATAAAACACAATCTTAGTTTTTCTGGTGGTTCCGAAAAATTAAATTATTATATCTCAGGTGGATTGTACAATGAAC
Source organism: Ferruginibacter sp. (assembly GCA_044357815.1). Lineage (GTDB taxonomy): Bacteria > Bacteroidota > Bacteroidia > Chitinophagales > Chitinophagaceae > Ferruginibacter. The sequence continues at coordinate 1,837 of JBIKOV010000267.1, forward strand.
AAGGATTTATAAAACCTGCAGATGACCTTTTTAAGCGCTATAATGTAAGTGCTACTGTTAACTCTAAGATTTCTGACTGGCTTAGTATGTCATTAGTAACAAAATATAGATATTCAAGTACAGTATATCCTACCAGTGCTTACGAGGAATCTGGAAGTGAACGTTCTTTTATTTTAGAATGGATGCAAAGAGTAAAGCCAACAACAGCCATGTATTTTCCAGGAACGAAAGTATATGTTGGTGATAACAGGATGGACAATTACATGAATAATAAAGTTAATCAGACAGAACGTCAGCTAGTTATGGCGCCAAGATTGATCATAGAACCGATAAAAGGCTGGGTTACAACTGCTGAGTTTAACTATACCACTAATGATAATAATAATAATTACCAGAGTTTTGGTTTTCCCACTGCGCGACCCAAAGTTGATGGTTCTTATAATTCTGATATAATACAATCTGAATGGCAAGGTGATTTTATGCTTAAATTATTCACCAACACTTATTTATCTCCTAATGTGTATTCGAAGTATACTAAAAGTATTGCAAAGCATAATTTCTCTATTATGGCGGGTTATCAGCAAGAGACTTATCGCTATACTAATTTGCGAGGAGATGGAATTACTTTATTAAGCCCCAACATACCCGCTATCACTACTGCGGTAGGAAATAGTACTGTTAGCGATATGCAGGGAAATTGGTCTACTCAAGGTGTATTCGGTAGATTTAGTTATAATTATGACGAAAAATACCTGTTAGAGGTCAATTCCAGATATGATGGCACCTCAAAATTTGCCCCTGATAACCGATGGGGATATTTCCCTTCAGTGTCTGGTGGATGGGTAGCTTCTAAAGAAAAATTTTTCCCATTGAAGGATGTAATAGACGTATTTAAGCTACGTGCTTCTTATGGTACTATTGGTAACCAAAACGTAAATAGTTATTTGTATTTACCAGGAATGCCAGTCTCACAGTCAAGCTATTTATTTACAGATCTATCTTCACGTCCATGGCAGGTTGGTATGCCTGATATGGCAAGTGTTAATTTAGGTTGGGAGACTGTTACTACCAAAGATTTAGGTTTTGATGCACAACTTCTTAAGAACAGACTGAATATTACATTTGATTGGTATAATTCAGTAACATCAAATTTAGTAAGTCCAGGTCCGCAATTGCCATCAGTATTAGGATCAACAATGCCTAAGAAGAATGATGGAGAAGTATCTACAAAAGGATGGGAATTGGAGGTTTCATGGAAAAGTACAAAAAAATCAGATTTTTCTTATGGAGCAAAACTTGTGTTATCCAATTACAAAAGTATTGTAAGCAAGTTTAATAATCCTTCTAAGTTAATCCAAGGTTATTACGAAGGCATGAATCTTGGTGAAATCTGGGGAATGCAGACAGCAGGACTATTTCAAACTCAGCAAGAAATTGACAAATGGGCTAACCAGTTCCAAGTATCTGAGGCATCATATCCATTTAAACCGGGTGATGTGAAATATGTTGACCAGAATGGTGACGGTATTATTAACACAGGTCTAAATACGTTAGATGCACCGGGTGATAGAAAAATAATAGGAAACAGTACGCCAAGATTCCAGTTTGGAATAAGCGGTTATGCTGAATGGAAAGGATTTGATATGTCATTCCTTATTCAGGGAGTAGCCAGAAGGGAAGTTTATACAGGCCAGCTTGGAACCTTTAGAGGAGCGGCTAATGGAGCTTTCCACACTACGATTTATGAAGGACATATGGATTATTGGCGCGATGCCTCCAGCCCGTTGGGAGCTAATCCAAATGGTTATTTTCCAAATTCGTACTTAGCCTTCGACAACCAAAATCAGAAGAACTTCAGATTTCCTACAGATAGATATTTGCAAAATGCAGCCTATATAAGACTCAAAAATCTTCAGATAGGTTATACAATGCCAAGAAAGATTTCCGAAAAAGTTCTTATATCCAAAGCAAGAATTTACTTATCCGGAGAGAATCTGTTGACAGGGTCTAAACTGATGTTCTTTGATCCTGAAGCATTTCAGGGAAACACCTCACGTGTAGGTTCTCAATATCCTTTATCCCGTATATTTTCCATTGGTTTAAATATTAACTTTTAAAACATAAAAAATGAGAAAAATAATTTTTATTCTTTTAATATTCACAGCTGTGGGTTTTATTGCCTGTAAAGATAAAATCTTGGATAAATATCCAATGGACAGTATTACAGATGGTGAGTTCTGGAAAACAGATAATGATTTGAAATTATACTTAACCGGACTATATGGTATATTGCCGCAATGGCCAGGAGGAAGTAGCGATGTTGGTTCGTTTGACCTTGGAACTGATATTATAGTTGAAGGTGCCACATCTATTTCTTCAACTTATACCAATCAGCTTGACGGGGCATTAAACTTACCTCCAACCGGTGGTGGCTGGAATTGGGCAGAGGTACGCGCAGTTAATTATTTTCTTGGCAACCTTGGAAAAGTAAATAAAACTAATGATCTGGTAGCTCA
>JBIKOV010000266.1:0-4352 GCA_044357815.1 Ferruginibacter sp.
TTAATTAATTTTTTCAGGTCACAAAAATACGTAAGGAATAGTCAAAAAACTTTTTAATTGGAAAATATTACCCAATCGTTTTCGGATAAGGGGAAATACCAGAATATTAGCTTATTGAAGCTGGTGAATCATCCAGTCGTCCACCTGCTGAAAGACCAACTCAGGCTTCAGGGTTCTCCACTGAGGGAAATCCAGCAAGGCAACATAATTGGTGAGTCTTGCCTTTTTAAAATCATGCTGGCTTTGCGAGGGCATATCCACAATAACCACCCAGCCACCCTCTTCAATCACCGATTCCCGCCATTCCTCATAATAACTATCATCGCTACTATGAAAGTTGAGTACATTTTCAGCGATTAAAATAAATTTATTGATTCCCCGATGCTGCATCAAATCAGTTACATCCCTGCGAAGGGTCATAATGTCATTTTCGATGGCATCATTCCATTCCCCTATCAATTCAATGATTGCGAACTGCTGTTCATACTCCACAAACAATAACTTCATGTATAAAGTTCGGGAACCAAAATCATCCCACTGAGGGTGGATATAATAATTATAGACCGTATTGGTAAATTCAAACTCACTGTAGGTACGTCCATAAAAAGGGGATTGCTCATCCTCCTCTGCGATATATAAATGCCGCCAATTGAAATAAGGTTCTATATCCTGCATGAATCTACCCTCTTTTGAAATTTATAAATTACTGCTTTGCTACAATAAAATTAAATCATAAATCTCAAAAATTCTTACTCATTTTATTACCCCGGTGAGTCACCGGCTTGGGTGAGTCACCGGTTGGAGTTAATAGCATAAATTGATGAAGGATGAAGTGGAATGGGATTTTTGGAAGCACCCCCCTTAGTCGGTGACTCACCCTGGTCGGTGACTCACCCTGGTCGGTGACTCACCGGATGGTTTTGTGAATGGTATTTAATCAACCCATCCATTGGACTCTTTAATACTTTCCCCAACTCCAATTCATAAGTATTGCACATTTCATGCAATACATCCTTAAATCCAAAAGCCACGCTTCCAACAAAATTGATCGGCAGGGTCCAACTTTCTTTGTATTTATACACATGATGAAAGAAAAAATCATTAAAGCTATCTTCAATAATATTTTCAACCATAAAATGACCCCTATTTTCTACTAAAAATGGAACAAATCCGGCTAGGTAGCGATTGGGCAAAGGCATTTTATAGACCGCATCCAGTATCTCTACTGCATTGGTTTTAAACTTGGAATTAAACCGGTCCATCAGATCAGCATCGAAAGTGTTGTATAAGTAATATTGCACCACTTTTTTACCCATATATGCCCCACTCCCTTCATCCCCCAAAATAAATCCAAGTCCAGGACTGTTTTTAACGACTCTTTGGCCATTGTAATAACAAGAATTGGATCCCGTACCTAAAATACAGGCTACTCCTTTTTGATCACCACACAAGGCTTTTGCCGCACCCATCAAATCGTGCGTGACATTGATGACTGAATTGGAAAACAAACTTTGCAATGACTTTTTAACCAATTTCATATTTCCAGGGTTTCTACACCCCGTACCATAGAAAAATATTTCATCCGGCTCTATACCCTTTAATTTAGATGTAAGTTCCGAACCTACAATCTGTTTAATTTGTTCCCCAGTCAGAAAATAAGGGCTTAATCCCTGTGTAGAAAGTATTTTCTTTTTACCGCCGTCAAGCAGACACCAGGTCGTTTTAGTAGCGCCACTATCCGCAATTAATTTTATTGACATACTTCAAATTTATACTTTTTTGTCGCGATTGATACATCCATTTAAAACTCAACTACCTCATTCATAATATTTCATTTATTTTCGTGCTAATAAGTGAATGATATGAACAAAAAAATCCAAATATGGCTTCCCTTGCTTTTTAGCATTGCTGTAATTGCCGGTATGCTGTTAGGGTACAAAATGAGGGATAACCAGCCAGGAAAAAAATTCTTCTCTTTTGACAAGCCGACGGCTTTGCAAGAGGTAATGAATTTGATCCAAAATAAATATGTGGATGATGTAAAGATAAGCGCATTGGGTGATTCCGCCATAATAGCTGTTTTAAATAAACTCGACCCGCATTCCGTTTTTATTGCTGCCGAAGAACTTCAAGGGGTAAACGAAGATATTGCAGGCAATTTTTTTGGTATTGGAATTGAGTTTAAAATTTTCAACGACACATTACATGTATTAAATGTAATCCCCGATGGGCCAAGTTTTAAGGCAGGAATAGCCATCGGAGATAAATTCATCCAGGTAAACGACAGCGTCATTGTAGGAAAAAAAATAACCTCAGAAAGTGTAAGGAAATTATTGAAAGGAGATTTAGGTACCCAAGCAGTAATAACCCTCATTCGTCAGGGTAAATTGCAGCAATTTTCTATCGTCCGGGGGATTATCCCTATTAGTAGTGTGGATGCGAGCTATATCATTGAAAACGGCATAGGTTATATTAAGCTCAATAAATTTTCGCAGGTTACTTACCGAGAGTTTATGAAGTCTTTAGAAGGCTTACAAAAACAAGGGCTTAAAAAATTAATTCTAGACTTGAGAGGCAATGGTGGAGGAGTTTTGGATGAGGCCACCGCCATTGCGGATGAATTTTTATCAGGCAACAAATTAATTACCTATACCGAGGGAAAACATATCCAAAAAAAAGAATACCGCTGCCAGCGAGAAGGCCTATTTGAAAATGGAGCCCTGGTAGTGTTGGCAGATGAAGGTTCTGCAAGTGCAAGTGAAGTATTGATGGGTGCCCTTCAGGACTGGGATAGAGCCACCATTATTGGGCGACGTAGTTTTGGAAAAGGCCTTGTGCAGGAGCAATATGACCTGAATGATGGAAGTGCACTGAGGCTTACAGTAGCTAGATACTACACCCCTATTGGTAGAAGCATACAACGTTCTTACAAAAATGGGGAAAGGGCTTATTATGAGGAAATCAACAAAAGGTTTCATGATGGAGAGGTGTCTAGTGCTGATTCGCTTAAAAATGACAGCACCCAAATTTTTACCACCCAAAAAGGTAAAAAAGTATTTGGAGGTGGCGGAATCACTCCAGATATTTTCATTGCGATGGATACCGCCTTATTTTCTGCAAATCTTTCCAAAATATACATGAAAGGCACTATTGGCGACTTTACTTATTATTATTACTTGCAAAATAAATCCCGTTTAACAAGTCATTCCAGCATTGCAGACTATGAGGCACAGTTTTCATTTACCGAGAAGGATTGGAAACAGTTTCAAGATCTTGCTAAAAAAGATTCTATTGAATTATCAAATATCAAAGTGTCGGATAAAAAAGAGATGGTAACAAGAATCAAAGCTTCGCTAGCTAGGCAAATCTGGCACAATGAAGGGTTTTATGAAATAATGAATATAGAGGATACCTCTGTTTTGAAGGCAATTGAGGTATTGTCAAAATAATGCGGATTAAAATGACTGGCCGAATCGAATTTTATTGAAATATAAATATCGCATGATACTAGGCTATCGACTACAATACATCCAGCCAATATTAATAATTGATCAACCGGAATAGGATAACCCTTTCAGTAACTTTGTCAAAACTACCCTACTATGTGGCTCAAAAATATTTTAGAAACCATTGGCAATACGCCATTGATACAACTCAATAAAATCACGAACGAGCTTCCCTGCACGGTGCTAGCTAAGGTTGAATATTTTAATCCCGGCAATAGCATTAAAGATCGAATGGCACTCAAGATGCTCGAAGTAGCAGAGCAAGAGGGAAAGATAAAACCAGGCGGCACCATTATAGAAGGAACTAGTGGAAATACCGGCATGGGATTAGCTTTGGCAGCATGTGTAAAAGGATATAAATGCATCTTCACCACCACCGAAAAGCAATCCAAAGAAAAGGCAGATATTCTAAAAGCAGTGGGTGCAGAAGTAATTATATGTCCAACCAATGTGGAGCCGGAAGATCCTAGAAGCTATTATTCTGTAAGTAAAAGGTTGGCTTCTGAAGTCCCCAATAGTTGGTATGTAAACCAATATGACAATCTTGCCAATCGCCTTACCCACTATGAGCAAACTGGTCCAGAAATTTGGGAGCAAACAGAAGGTAAGGTTACGCATTTAGTGGTTGCTACTGGCACGGGGGGCACTATTGTTGGCACTGGCAAATATCTCAAAGAGAAAAACCCCGCTATCAAAGTATGGGCCATCGATAGTTATGGGTCGCTATTAAAAAAATATTTCGATACGGGCGAACTGGATCAAAAAGAAGTATATCCATACATTAGCGAAGGTTTTGGCGAAGATTTTGTCCCTGCCAATTACGACATGAGCGTGATAGACGAATTT
>JBIKOV010000268.1:0-4344 GCA_044357815.1 Ferruginibacter sp.
TGCCAAAGCGCGCTACTTTTATAGGAGAGTCGATAGTAAAAGCCAACCCCATCACTGGAATATGAAACTTGTGTGGTGAAAGGTTTTTCATGCGATGAATTGATTTGATGTGTGATTTCAAAAATGTATACCGGCAGTTATGCGCCATTTTGGAATTAGCTATTAGAATTTAAATCGCTTTACTAAAAGTATTTACCCTTTGTGCGCTTTTATTTTCCCAAAGCTTTTCATCGATTGCCGAACAGATATTTCTGATAAAAGATTTTCCGAGACCCGTCACCTGAATGTTATTTTCACGAATGGTCACTAGGCCATCCATTTCGAATATGCGCAATTTTGAAAATGCCGTTGCTACAAAATCGGGGTTGAGCGATATGCTATCAAGGCTTGTTTTATTTTGACACATTAATTCCAACATTTTTTTTCTAATGATGATATCTTCCTCCGAAAGCAGATGTCCATTTACCAATGGCAATATTCCCTGGTTGACTTTTTCCTCATATGCCTCCACTTCTTTTTCATTTTGTGCAAATGCATTCCACGAATCGCTGATACTTGATACGCCCAGCCCAATGATTAATTTTGATTGGGTGGTAGTATAGCCCATAAAATTTCGGTGAAGTTTGCCCTTTGCTGCAGCTGTAAATAACTGGTCGTTACGAAGGGCGAAATGATCCATTCCAATGCTAAAAAATCCTGCCGCTTCCAACAAGTCCTTGCCAGTATGATACATCTCCCATTTTTGCTCAGCCGAAGGAAGGTCCTGCTCGGTATACCTTCTTTGCCCCTTGCTTTTCCAAGGCACATGGGCATAGGAATAAAAAGCAATCCGGTCAGGCATTAGTCCGGTAATCTTACTGACTGAATAGTCCACGCTTTTTACGGTCTGATGGGGAAGTCCGTAGATTAAATCAATATTGATACTGTTGTAATTATATTTTCTGGCCCAATCAATCACCTCCTTGGTTCGCTCAAATGACTGGACTCGATTGATGGCAAATTGTACGATAGGATCAAAGTCCTGCACGCCTACGCTTATTCGATTAAAGCCAACTGCTGCCAATTTTTCAATATGTTCCTCTGTGGTATAGTTTGGATGTACTTCAATACTAAATTCATGATGGCTACTTATTATGGCGCCGGCTGTAATCCCCTTTACCAGCCTAACGAGATTGTCTGCGCTGAAAAAAGTAGGTGTTCCGCCTCCTAGATGTATTTCTTTGATGATTGGGGCCGTGGGCAAGAGTGCGCGATAGATGGCCCATTCTTTTAATACAGTATTGATATAATCAGTTTCTACCCCATGATTTTTGGTGATCCTTTTGGTACAGGCGCAAAACGTACAAAGGTTTTCACAAAATGGGCAATGAATGTAAATACCAAGCACTCCATTTTCAGCAGTAAATCTATGTATTACAGACTGCTTCCAACTAGACTCATTCATTGTTTCAAAATCCCAATACGGCACCGTTGGGTAACTCGTATACCTTGGTGTTGGCAGATCGTATTTTTGTAATAAATTTACTATTAAGGCCCTCATGTCTTATTTTTTACTAATACTAGTGGGGTGTATTGTATCAATAACTATGTGCGCATTAAAACAATGCGCACATAGTTTACAAAGAACGACTGCAATTTAACCGCTATAAAAAAAGAAGATGCTGATCCAAGTCATGCAGATTAATGCGCTAGCTCATACGAAAAGGGGCGCAAAGAAATGTTGGATTCCAGCATGAAATAAAGCAGCCCCTTTATTATAAGAATTGAAAATTCAAATAAAGGTCAGCTCTGCGAGAATCTGCGGGGAATAGTATAGTTATTGCTTTGGGAAATCTGCCCCGATGGTGGTTGCTTCCCAGGTGTCAAAATCATGCTTTAATTCTTCCAGCTTTAAGCGGCCCCCTTTCAATGCTGCTGCACCCAACAATAATCGCATCGGAGGATGTTCGGATTCCACCACCTTAATAATTGCTTTAGCTGCCCTAACCGGATCGCCTGGCTGGTTGCCACTGATTGCCCGAATATCGCCCGTATTTTTACCGGCAGTGTCTGCATAATCTGCAATTTTTATGCGACTATCTTCTGCAGATCGGCCCGCCCAATCAGTCCTGAATCCACTTGGGGCAATTATAGTAACCTTAATACCTAACGGAGCGGTTTCCTTGGCAAGCGCTTCTGAAAGTCCGTCCACCGCATATTTGGTAGCATTGTAAAAACCCACCGCCGGAAAACTTCTTAACCCACCAATGGAAGAAATATTCAAAATATGACCGCTTCTTTGTTGACGCATTACCGGCAAAACCTCCTGTATCATTTTGGCGAGGCCAAAAAAGTTAATCTCAAACATTCTGCGTATCTGTTCGTCTTCACTTTCTTCCACCGCAGCGAAATAACCAATACCTGCATTATTAACCAGCACATCTATACGGCCAAATTTTTCGAGTGTACTGCTGACTGCAGCTTTAATTTCAGCTGCCACCGTTACATCGAGTTTTACGGCCATCGCTGTTTCGGGATAATCTGCAATAATATCCTTTATATCTGCAAGATTCCGCGCTGATACTACTGCATTATATCCTAATGCCAATACCTCTTTTGCTAGTTCTCGACCAAAGCCGGTAGAACATCCTGTTATCAGCCAAACTTTATTCATAGCTATTTTTTATAAAATTAATCAATGCCCCTGATAATAAATGACTTTTGGCATCAGACCGCTTCATTTCAAATTTCAACTGCTATCCTATTGTAGCTTAATTCAATATTCGACTATACCTTCGCAATGCAAACAATCCTTTTAACATGAGTAGTAATACCAATCTCGCTATGACTTATCAATTGTTGGGAAAGTCTTCCTTATTGATTAGCAAAATTGGATTTGGTTGTATGTCCTTACAGCCAACACAGAAAGATTTTCCCTTTTTGATTGACCAGGCGATTGATAACGGAATTAATTTTTTTGATACGGCAGATCTCTATGATGCGGGTCAGAATGAAATAAATATCGGAAAAGCAGTTCGTGCCAAAAGAAACAAAGTAATCATTGCTACTAAAGTGGGTAATCAACTGAGGGCAGATGGAACTGGCTGGGACTGGAATCCTAGGAAAAAATATATTATCACTGCTGCGGAGCAAAGTTTACGAAGATTACAAACCGACTATATTGATCTCTATCAACTACATGGAGGCACCATAGAAGATCCCATTGACGAAACCATTGAAGCTTTCGAATTGCTACAACAGCAAGGAAAAATCAGGCATTATGGTATCTCTTCTATCAGGCCAAATGTAATACGTGAATATGTAGAGCGCAGTAATATCGTTAGTGTAATGATGCAATACAGTTTAGTTGATCGTCGTCCAGAAGAAACATGCTTAGCGCTATTGAAAAAAAACAATATCGGTGTATTGGCAAGAGGAACTGTTGCGGGGGGACTATTGGCTGGAAAAACTGCTACACCATATCTTGGGTTTAGTGAAGCTGAAATAATGACTGTATCAAAAGCCGTGCAGGCGGTTACTCCTCCCAATAGCAATGCAGCAACAACTGCTATCCGGTTTGTATTGCAACAACCTGCCATCACTTCAGCAGTTGTGGGAGTTAGAACAGAACCCCAGCTGAAGGAAGTATTGCAGGCAATCGGCAATAGTGAAATTTCAGCACCTGCACTCAATGCTTTAAATGAATCCATCCGATGTTTATTTTATGATCAACACCGGTAGTATAAATGCAAGCCTACGGGACTAATACAGCTAGTTAGGATTTTGCTTACAGACCTGAAATTTGAACTAAATAAATCCGACTATTTATATTATATAATTAATTTGAAGCATTCCACCTCGAAATATACTTTGGTAGTTGATTTAACTGCCTTTTTACTCTAGCCAAATCAAATTTTTGAGGATCAAAATTTGGCCCCACCCAATTAGTCATTCTATCGTATTCGGGATGTGTTTTATCTTGTACTATTTTCAGGAGTTCATTATATCCATCTATTCCACCGCAGTCTTCGGGGGGGCAATTCAATTGGCCATCTATGCAAAGGGGAAAAATACCGCTATCCTCCACTTTACCCCATTTCTCAATAGATATTTCGTGTATCCAACAATCGCGAAAGTCGTATCGGTATTGAAAACTGTACTCATCCGAGGCTATGATGTCAAATAGGGTAAGGTTTTTGGCAGCTAACACTTTGCTATTGCCAAATCCAAATTCACTTTCATCGACCATGCCAATACTATATCCGTCGACGTTAAATTTAAATAAATGGTAATTTTTCCAGCCCATAGCAATTTGAATAATATGGTGCAATTCCATGAAGGAAGTGTCTTCAAAAACAAACAATC
>JBIKOV010000269.1:0-4338 GCA_044357815.1 Ferruginibacter sp.
CCTGAGAATAAATAAAAAAAATATGCCTTTTTTTTTGGCAATTTAAAAATCTATCTGAAATTTTACAGCATTAATAAGTTGATATATGGCCACTAAATCAGACAAAGTAAAAAAAGCAACTCCCAACGTTGAGGAGCCAGCTTCAAAAAAATCAGCTGTAAAGGCTTCCGCTAAGTCCAAAAAAGACGAGGACGACGACGACGACGAGCAGGAAGAAGAAACTGCGCCCTCAAAGAAAGGCAAGGTAGGATCAAAAAAAAGCAAGGACGCTGACGATGAGGAGGAAGAAGATGCGAATGAAGTGGATGAATGGGAAAAGGGCGAGGCGTCGGATGATTGGGATCCAGATTTTGACGAATTTGATATACCCAAGTCCACCTCAAAAAAATCTACAGGAAAAAAATCTGCAAAGGATGAAGAAGATGATTTTAAAATCGAAGATGATTTTAAAGACCTTGGCTTTGATGACTTGGATGGGGGTGCTGGATTTGACGATGACGATGATTTTTAATCTGCTCCGAAAGCCGTTGGCGATCGCCGATATGGAAAAATAAACAAGTGAAAAAAGCCATCTCTTTTCCGATAGATAATTTTATTGATTTCAGAAGCAAAATGTTGAACTGGGTACAACCGTTCAACATTTTTTGTTTGCTGGATAACAGGCAATATCATTTTGAAGTACCTGCTTTTGAATGCTTATTGGCGGTAGGCTGTAAGCGAAAAATAGCAGCCAGTGAAGGAGCTGTTTTCGAGTTGCTGAAAACGTTTTCAAAAGATCAAAAAGATTGGATATTCGGTCATTTAGGCTATGATCTCAAAAATGAAATCGCCTCAGTTAGCTCTGCTAATTTTGATGGAATTCATTTCCCGGATGCATTCTTTTTTGTACCCGAGATTGTATTGCAGTTAAAGGAAAATGAGGTTACCATTTATTGTGATTCAGGGGCCGAAGTTATTTTTTCAACGATTGAGTCTAGCGCAATGGTTATTGAAAAAATGCATCCCGCAAAACTCGATATTCAGCAACGAATTTCTTTCGAAGACTATATTGAAATTGTTAAAAAACTGCAGCAGCATATTTTGCGGGGCGATTGTTATGAAGTTAATTTTTGTCAGGAATTTTTTGCGGAGGGAGTTGTTATCGATCCAGTAAGTATTTACTGTTCACTAGTTTCGCTTTCGCCCAATCCATTTTCTGCGCTATACCGATTAAATGACAAGTTTTGCATTTGCGCAAGTCCTGAAAGGTATTTTAAAAAATCAGGCAATAAAATATTTTCTCAGCCAATAAAAGGAACCGCTAAACGTAATTTGTCTAGCCCGGAGCTGGATGAATTCAGTAAACAAAACTTACTGAATAGTGAAAAGGAAAAAAGTGAAAATGTAATGGTGGTTGATCTGGTTCGAAATGACCTTAGCCGAGTTTGTAAATGGGGGTCCGTAAAGGTGGATGAACTATTTGGAATATATAGTTTTCCGCAGGTTCACCAGATGATTAGTACAATTAGTGGCGAATTGGAGGATGGGCTAAATTGGGTAGATGTGGTGAAGGCTACATTTCCAATGGGGAGTATGACGGGTGCTCCCAAAAGAAGTGTTTTGGAAATCATCGAGCGATACGAACATACTAAAAGAGGACTTTTTTCCGGAGCGATAGGGTATGTAAATCCGCAGGGAGATGCAGATTTTAATGTAGTAATCAGGAGCATTTTATACAATGCTGCTACTGAATATTTATCTTTTCAAACCGGTAGTGCCATTACGTTTTACAGTAATGCAGCAGAAGAATACGAGGAATGCATGCTAAAGGCAAAAGCGATGCAGCAGGTGCTGCAGCAAACCTGATTTTAATTTTTTTTCTTTTCCTTTTGAATAATTGTTTTTTCAGCAGGTATAGCTGTGCCATTCAATAAGGCCTGAAGAGACTCGTTTAGTATCGGGTATTTTTTTGTTATAAATAACTGCATTTTATCGGGAGGCAGCCTGAGGTCAAAATTTCCTGAGGATGACATGCCAGAATCAAAATTTGGATTGTAGTGGTTGAACAGTGCAATCTCCATTGCAATGTTTTTTGCAATAATTAGGGAATTGTATTTCCCGGAAATGGGCAAAACTTCAACAGTTAATAACTCTTCTGCAGATAAGTCCGTCTCCTTGATTTTCAAATTTTGATTCAAATTGCCGGCTTGATGATTAGTGCCGAATGATGCATTATCTGTTGAACTGCCAACATTACCCGTTGTGGTTATCCCCCCTGTTCCTTCCATTATGTAATGGGTGGCAATAAATCGTTTTACATAGGTCCTAGATTCTTCAGGAAGATAGAATTGAAGGTTCCAGAAATTTTTGCTACCACTTTTTTTTATCGCTGAATACACTTTGCCAGGACCACCATTGTAGGCGGCCATTACCAGTAGCCAGTCATGCAGTTCTTTGTATAAAATCAATAGGTATTTGGCAGCAGCATGGGTACTTTTATAATAATCCCTTCGTTCATCCTGGAAATGGTTAACCACCAAACCAAAGTCTCTTGCGGTATACGGCATAAATTGCCAAGGCCCTCCTGCACCCTTATTACTGGTAGCGGCAGTGCTTAAGTTCGATTCAATTACGGCAATATATTTCAATTCTTTTGGTAATCCATACTGCTGCAATACCGTTTCAATTAAATTGAAATAGGGTTGGCCCCATCGCTTCATTTTTTGTAAATGGTCACTATGGCGTTTAATGTACTCCTGTACAAAAAGTTCAGCATTGGGATTGATCTGAGCTTTATAAGAAAGACTACTGTTATAAGTGTTGTTGGAAAAAAGATTTTTAAAACCATATTTATTCAATTGATTAAAAAACTGACCATTTTCTTTTGTAGGAATTTTTCTGGAATTCATTACCTCCTCTATCAGCTGGTGCTCTCTGGCAGTATCTTCTTTTATGATGGTGTCCTGAATTATTACTTGCTGAGCGCAATTTGTAGAAATGAAAGCCTTGCCTGCAGATGGATGTAGGGCCAGGAGTGATAACATCGATATCTGTAAAAATCGCTTCATTTTATTCAGCTATTCACTAGTATACTTTTTCAGCAGTGTAGCAGACAGTTGTAATAAGGAATCTTCTTCTAGTTTATTCGTAAGTATCTGTAGTCCAAATGGCATGCCATTGCTGTGTTTAAATAAAGGTATGGATATTGCCGGCAGCCCAGTCAGATTTGCAAATACGGTATAAATATCAGCAAGGTACATAGCAATTGGGTCGTCTGCATTTGCTCCAATAGCCATTGCGGTGGTTGGTGCCGTGGGCATGATGATCGCATCATATTCACTAAAGAGTAGATTTGTTTTATTGATTAATAGACGCCTTACCTGCTGTGCCTTACTAAAATAAGCGTCGTAGTGGCCAGCACTTAAAACAAAAGTGCCCAGCAAAATCCTTCGTTTAACTTCTTTTCCAAACCCTTCACTTCGATTGCTTTTGTAAAATTCGGTTAAATCCGCCACCGGCTTACTAGTTTGGTGTCCAAACCTTACGCCATCATATCTGCTAAGGTTGCTACTTGCTTCTGCCGTGGTTAAAACGTAATAGGCGGGCACAATATGGTCGAGCATATCAAATTCAACAGGCACTACGGTATGGCCATCTAATTGCAATTGATCTATAAGGGATAAAATACTTTCTTTGATTTCTTTGTCCAGCGATGGGTGAAATAGGGCTTCCTTAAAATAGGCAATTGTATACTTTTTATCTGCTGCTGCAGAAATAGCAAAAGAGCCTTTTTGAATTGAATTTGCTCCTTTTTCTTTTGAGGATTTTGTTAAGGCGGTGCTGTCATATTCGTCTTCACCTGAAATTACATCCAGCGTTAAAGAGATATCGGCAATATTTTTACTAAAAATACCTATTTGGTCAAAGGAGGACGCATATGCAATAAGCCCATATCTAGAAATGGTCCCGTAGGTAGGCTTTAAACCTACTATGCCACAAAAGTCTGCAGGTTGCCTTACGGATCCTCCAGTGTCACTACCTAAACTAATCATGCACATTCCGGCCTGAACGGCAACTGCACTGCCACCAGATGATCCTCCAGGAACTTTGGTTTCATCTGCTGCATTGAGCACATTCCCATAAACTGAATTTTCGTTGGAGCTACCCATCGCAAATTCATCGCAATTGCAATTGCCAATGATGATGGCATCCTCATCTAATAGTCGCTGAATGGAAGTGGCATTGTATACGGAAACAAAACCATTCAATATTTTTGAACCGGCTGTAAGTGTATGGCCCTTGTAGGCTAGCACATCTTTAATAGCGATTACTACTCCGTGTAACCTTCCGGTAATTCCA
>JBIKOV010000270.1:0-4333 GCA_044357815.1 Ferruginibacter sp.
GTGCCGAAAAGGGCAAGGTGCTGGTACTAGGATGGGGAAGTACTTATGGGGCTATTAAAAGTGCTTGTAAAGAATTGCAAGAGCAAGGTCATGCAGTATCGCATGCACATTTGCGATATATAAGACCTTTCCCTAAAAACTTGGGAGATATGCTGAAAAATTTTGATCATGTATTGATTCCTGAAATCAATAATGGCCAGTTGGTAAAAATTATAAGGGATGTATATTTTGTAGATGCTAAACCCTATAATAAAATAATGGGAATTGCCATTACCAAAGGCGAGTTGATCGAAGAAATTAAAAAAATGTTATAAAGCTTTCGATAGCTTATTTACCTATTATTAAAAAAGGTGTTGATGAAAAATCAGCACCTTTTTTAATACCGATTGCTTCCTGGCCTTCCGATTTTTTCTCTTCCAAAAGCAATTCCTACTTTCACATTGAAGGTGAAGTAGGAGTCTTTGTTTTGGGGGCTTCCACGTCGTTGCCCACCTTTTGGATTAACTGGAAATGCTGGGTTAAACTTGCTCCTTCGGTCGTTTAGTTCCAGTGCCTTATTCAATTGGTCACCGGATAAATACTTCGAAAATAATTGCGGATCAATGTATCGTGTGCTGACATCATCTAGATAATCAGTTTGTAAAATGCGGGCAACCAATTCTGCTCTCAAATTGATGTTAGGAGTCAATTCATATTTTATTCCTGCCCCCAGTGGAAAATTGATTTGGCTTAACTGGTAAACTTTTCTATCTGGATATTCTGCAAAGCCTTGCCCTTCTGTATGCAAGGGTGGTAAGTCAACCCAATTTGAATATAATTTTGCTTGTGGATTAAATTTAAAATAGCCAACACCAGCGGTAAGGTAGGGCGACAAGGCAGGAGGGGAGTTTTCTTTTGTCAGCCAATTAATAAATATAAAGAGCGGATGAAACTCAAATGTCAATGCTAGTTCCGTAATATTACTCCCGAACTGTAAATTTCGTTCATAACGGCCAAGGGTACTTTCTTTTACCGGGTTTAGAATACTGTCATACGCTTTTATTTTCCCAATACTTCCTTCCAGCCTTACACCCACCGCATATTTGTAGAGGGCGCTGATATAGATACTTCCATTCAGCTGGGTATTGCCAATATTTAAATCTTTTATTAAGGGCTTTCCTATTCCTTTTTTTCCACCCACATCCGTCAAACAGTTCATTATACCCACTGAGCCACCCATTTCAAATAGCAAGGGGGAATCGTAAAAATTGTTATCACGAAAGTAGAATTGGGCCGAAACTTTTTGTAAAAAAATGCAACTTAGTACTACCATTAAAAAGGCTAATCCAAATTTTTTCATTTTCATAATTCATTGATTGAGGCGAAGACAAAAAGAATAGATTCTATTCTACTGCAAAGCGTGCAACATTGTAAAAGGCCTGCATCAAAAGATTGTAGGATTACCCAACGAATTAAAAAATGGTCAGGCGCAAACAAATTGAACAGGGGGAATTCAGTGAAATTTCAGGGAAGGAGTTTTGGACGACCCATTGATAAAGCTATTTGTAGCATGGAGGTAAACCATTCAAACTTGGGCCCTAGATTTTCAGTCGGTTTGCATTTATTGTAAAATAAACAAATTATTATTTAATTACATATTTATTTTTACTTTCTATAATATTTACAGACAGATTGAATGCCACATTCACTGCATTTAGGGCTTCTTGCCGTACATACATACCTGCCATGAAGTATTAGCCAATGGTGTGCTTTGTGAATATATTCTTTCGGGATATGGCTGATTAACTGTTTTTCAGTTGTCAGCGGTGTTTTGGAATTGGTGGTTAACCCTATTCGAGCACTCACCCTAAATACATGGGTATCAACAGCCATATTAGGCTGGTGATCGATTACAGAGGTAATTACATTAGCAGTTTTTCTACCTACTCCGGGCAGTTCTACCAATTCATCCACGGTCATGGGCACTTGTCCGGAAAATTTTGTTACCAGCATTTCAGCCATCCCTATTAAGTGCCGGGCTTTATTATTGGGATAGGAAATGCTTTTGATCAATGCAAAAACATCTTTGAATACGGCCTTACTAAGACTTTCAGGATCTGGAAATTTTTTAAAAATTGCGGGCGTAGTAAGGTTTACCCGCTTGTCGGTACATTGGGCCGAAAGTATTACTGCAACCAGTAACTCATAAGGGTTGTTGTATAATAATTCAGTCTCTGCCCCGGGGGCGTTCGTTAAAAAATAATCGATGAAGTATTGGTAACGTTGCTGTTTGGTCATAAATAAACATTCAGCTTTTATGCCAAACGAAAGTAGGTGAATCGCTGGAAAGGCGCTATACTGAAGTAGGTTGTTCTTTAGGCGTGTGAGCAGCATATTCCAAAATCTTGTCCACAGCTACTTTTCGAGGAGATAGGGATAATTTTTCTAGATCGCTAACTGCTGCAGCCATGACTTCATATTTTTCTCTTAAAGCCCAATCGGTTGCCAAGGCATCATTCAAAAGAATTGATTGGTCAGCAGAAACCTCTTTGTACAGGTGTAGAATAAGATCTTCCTGAGTAAAGCTGTGCATATGAAATTATTATGGCTTGAGTAAAAATTTATTCATCTTATGCCTTCATAAACGAACTAATTCGTTCATTATTGTATAGTTAGGTGAATTATTTAATTGAATCTCTTGATGAAAGGATAAATAAATCCTCATTGTCTTTCTTCATCAAATACTTTTCTCTTGCGTATTTTTCAATGGTCTGGGCATTGTTTTTCAACTGTCCCAATTCCTGACGGGTATCCTTAATTACGTCAGTCAGGTGCTTTTCACTTTTTTGCAACTCATTTAGCTTTACTCTTCTTTTGAATTCAGAAATAAAGTCCTTTTCGTTAAAGAAGAGCATCCAAATTAAAAATACAAACCCCGAAAGTAAATATTTATTACCTAAAAAGGACAGCCTCTTCCAACGTCTCTTTTGGAGCGGTTGAGAAGAGGCTGTATTGACTGAATCCTTTTCCATTATTGAAATTGTATCATTTTTCCTTTTGGTGAAAATTAAAGGGAGCTACCAAATTTAATCTTTCCCTTTGGATAAATCGCACTGTCACCTAGTAATTCTTCAATTCGGATTAACTGGTTGTATTTGGCAACACGGTCTGTTCTGCTGGCAGAACCAGTTTTTATTTGACCACAATTCAATGCAACCGCAAGGTCGGCGATGGTGGTATCTTCTGTTTCTCCACTACGGTGACTCATGATGGTATTGTAACCATTCTGCTGGGCCATGCTAACTGCATTGATGGTTTCAGTAAGCGTTCCGATTTGATTCACCTTCACCAATAATCCGTTGGCAATTTTTTCGTTGATACCTCTTTCCAAACGAGTTACATTCGTTACAAAAAGATCATCCCCTACCAACTGGCATTTGCTGCCAACAGCTTCAGTAAGCATTTTCCATCCCTTCCAATCATCTTCTGCCATACCATCTTCAATGGAACAGATAGGGTATTGTTTTACCCAACTAGCCCAATATTTCACTAGTTGTTCGCTGGTCATTTTTTTGCCATCGCTTTTGTGGAAAATATATTTCTTTTCTTTTGCATTCCACAATTCACTGTTGGCCGCATCCATAGCTATCATGATCTGGCTGCCTGTTTTATATCCTGCCGCTTGAATCGCTGTTAAAACGGTTTCAATCGCTTCTTCATTACTTTGGATATTCGGTGCAAAACCACCTTCATCTCCTACATTGGTGCTGAATCCTTTTTTCTTCAACACTACTTTCAGTGCATGAAAAATATCAACACCCCATTGAAGTCCTTCACTAAAAGACGAGGCGCCAACCGGCATTACCATAAATTCCTGGAAATCAATTTTATTATCAGCATGCGCTCCACCATTCAGAATATTCATCATGGGAATGGGCAATATTTTTGCATTGGTACCGCCTATATAACGATATAAGGGAAGATTAGCTTCTATTGCAGCAGCTTTGGCTACAGCCAAACTAACGGCCAACATAGCATTGGCGCCTAACTTACTTTTATTGGCAGTGCCATCCAATGAAATCATCATGGCATCAATACCGGTTTGGTCGGTGATATCCCAGCCTAGCAGGTTTTCCGCTAAAATGGTATTTACATTTTTAACTGCTTTTAATACACCTTTGCCTCCGAATAATTTTTTATTATTATCCCTTAATTCAACTGCTTCATGAATTCCGGTGCTTGCACCACTTGGAACGGCGGCACGGCCTAGACTTTCATTTTCTGTTAGTACGTCTACTTCTACTGTTGGGTTGCCACGGCTATCTAAAATCTGACGGGCGTAAATACTTGCGAT
>JBIKOV010000271.1:0-4329 GCA_044357815.1 Ferruginibacter sp.
TGCCCTCCGGAAAAGAAAAACAATAGATACATAGGCATGATTAGCCGATGCAACAAAATCAAAATAAGGACTTCTTCTTTTTTTTATGAAATTTATCCCTTTTCACCCATTTATTGAAGTCAAGGCTCATATAGTTACAAATCCATTGTTGGGGTTAATGATGGCGCCACTAAAAAAACAGTTTTCAAAACTGGCCCATCCTGTCATATGGAGCGGATCACTGTTGCCGTAGTACCTAAACATACAGTCTTCAAATTTAATATAGGTGCTATTGCAATATAGCAGGTTTTGGACACCTGCCTCATTGATATAAGCAAATTGAAAGTTGCAACTAGCGATTTTGGTGGGCAGTTGATTTTTACTATCTCCACATTGAATACTTCCAATGCTACCAATTGATTCGGCATAAATATTGGAAATGGAGCTGGGAAACCAACCAGCTTCCCGAATATCAAATAGACGAATGCACTTGCCGGCAATATTGCCTTCATTGATGGTATAATTACCCGCCTGGTATTTGCCCGATTGTCCGATGCTAATGAGGGTATGAATTTTACCCCAACTATAGATCCCTTGAATAGAATTGCCTTTCTCCTGCGCCTGATTCGATTGAAAGCCAATCCTTCCATCTCCACATTGAATGTTTTCAAATTTCAGTATATCTGCATTGGCTGTAACCCCATTGGGTGAAACGGAGTAAAGGATATCGAAGTTGGTTACCCACATATCATGCACTTTAATCCCAGTAGAGCCACTAGCACCCTTCGTGCCGTCGTAATCTATTACCAGGCCATAACTACCCAGATTGGTTCCAAATGAGGCGAAAGGGGTATTGTAATACGCTGCACCCGAAGTGGTAGGAGGTAAAAATTTACCTATCAATTTAAGGTGGTCAATTTCAACTCCTTTTCCAACTTGTACACCCAGTGCAAAGCCAGTGACATTCGTATAGGTTAAGGTGGTTTTATCATCCCAAAAACCACTTTCACCATACAATCGAACTGCTACACCTACGTAAGCGTTTTTGTATAGTTTATAAATTTTCAAAGACTTACTAAATTTATAATTTCCTCTTGGAACAAAGCAATTGCCAATACCATTGGCAATGCAGGTATTGATTGATTTTTGTAGATTATTGTAGTTGTCTGTATTGGATGGATTGGCTCCATACCACATCACACTAAAATCGTTGTTGTAAAGTCTAGTATTTTGTAGCGTGATGGTAGTGTCAAAGATGGACTGTGTTAAAGGGGCAGCAATAATACCGCCATTAATAGTACCTGTTCCGGAAATATGCCCTCCGCTTTCAAAACGCAATATAGTGGAGGACTTAATATTCCAAGTGCTATTAATGGTAGTGTCTTTTGAAATAACAATATCATTGGTACTGCCGAAGGAGGTAGATACGGTTTCAATTTTTTCAATGATTATTTTTTTGCAGGATGCGATTATCAACACTAATAAAAGCATTCCCATTACTTTAGCTTGTTTCAAAATTTTGGTTGGTTTTTTTACTAGGGTTATTATTTTCTAATGGCAATTAGTACCATCTTCATTTAAATAATACACCAATTGGATAGTAACAAAAGCTACTTGCAATTTCGTTGATTATTGTAGCTGCTTTTGTAGAAAAAGTTTGAAAATTTTGTAGTTTTTTTGTTCGGCCTTATGTTCAATTATTCCGGAAAGAAAGCTTAGGAATTGCCCTGGAGGGGGTAAATATAGTCGGTAGAATTACTTGATTACTTCAATAGTAGTAGTACTGAATCTAGATCGTATTTTGTTTCGTCAATCATTTTAAAGTTTTATTGTGCAGTAGCGTTCCTAATTTTCTCAGATCAAATTTTTCCTTGAATAGGGTATAAGTATTACTGATCATAGTATGCAATTCTTGTTTGTTGATCAGCTCTTCAAAATCAATTACGTATGAATTCTCTGATACATAGTCAAGGATGGTAACATCTTTGAATTCAAAGCGACAGCTACATCTGCAGGCAATTCCTTTTTTGGCAGCAGCCATTTTTTTCATTTCTTCAAAAGTTACAAAGCTATTCAGTTCATCTGTAGCTTCATTGTAATTCAAGGGTTGAATGAACTCCCATTTCGTAACAACTAGTTCAGTTTGTTCTATTATCGTTTTGAATTGTGATTGTAAATAAAAAGTCGTTATAATAAAATTTTCACTATTATCTTAATTCAATTTTATTTTTTTTAACAGCATGTTATTATTGCGTTCCATATTTTTTGAGCGATTTTTTGCTAGCGGCTTAGTAATTAATTTTCATTCTTTTGTTTCAATGAAAAATATACTAGCATACCACCTACTATTACCAATATCAATTTACCCTGCCATCCAAAATGGGTAACCTCATAAACTGAGAACACTTCCAGCAGTAGGGCTGGTATTTTTCCTAATGAACTGGCGGCTAAAAAAACTGGAAAAGACACCCTGCCAACAGCCGCAGCAAAGGTGATTAATCCGGAAGGTACAAAAGGGATTAACCGTAGAGAAAAAATAAGTTGAAAAGCTTCCTTATACTGCGCCTGCAGTAATTTATTTAACTTCGGATATTGATAAAGTCGTTGCTCAGTAAGCCTTTTAAATCCCATTCGGTAAAGGATAAATGCGATTGCTGCTCCAAAAGCCTCCCCAAAAAAAGAAATAAGGGTTCCGTTCCAAAATCCGAAGAATAATATGTTGGCAGCCGTTAAAAAAACACTTGGCAATACGCCGATTACTGCAATAAGGACGCTAAGAAAAATGCTAATAATAACAGCAAGGTGGGGATATTCTTCTAATAATTGAAACAAATGATTTTGCAAAACTGTTCTGTTAAAGGTTAGTCTTTTTATTTTGATTGTGACTGATAAATAGCATCCCTAATTTACAAATTATCATTTATTTTTTCTGCCCTCTGGTGATAGGCTTTCCATATTTTTTCATCATCCGATCTTTCTTCTTTACTATAAAATTCACCTTGCTATTTTTAGCAGATTTTTCATGAAAGGCAGGACCAACTTCATCTTTTTTGGGCGCCTTTACCTGAATGATTTTCATAAAGATTTTTGGCTTTTCTTCCTCTGTTAATACATCAGATATCACAAGGTGCTCCGGTAGCGGAAGAATAGGCACCTGGTATTTCATTAGCTTTTCAATCACCGATAGCGGTGTTTTTTCTTTTTCAGTAATGAAGGTGATGGCAATTCCTTTTTTATCTGCTCTGCCGGTTCTACCTATACGATGGATATAGTTTTCAGGCACTTCGGGGGTATCAAAATTGATTACGTGCGTAACTTCCGCGATATCAATTCCCCTTGCCACAATATCGGTGGCAATAATAAATCGGTAATTACCTTCTTGGAATTGTTTTACCGTGTTAAAGCGGTGGTTCTGTTCCTTGTTGGAATGGATTACTCCAGCTGTACCAGGAAATTTTGCTTCCAGCTGTTCATACAATTGATCCGCCAAATGTTTGGTAGCTGCAAAAACCAATACTTTGGTCATGCTTGCATCTTCACTCAGCAATAATTCAAGTAGATTTACTTTCGTATAAAAATTGGGCACTTCATAGCCAGCCTGTATGATATTTTCAAGCGGTGTACCGGTTGGTGCTGCCTCTACTCGAATGGGGTCATTAAAATAAGTATCAATGAGCGCTTCTACCTCATCGGTGATGGTAGCAGAAAAAAGCAGATTTTGTCGCCTTGGTGGCAGCAGGTCGAGAATATTTTTTAACTGGGTCCTAAAGCCTAGGTTTAGCATTTCATCTACTTCATCAATTACCAGTTTTTTGATCATTTTTGTCTTAAAAGCACCATTCATGGCGAGGTCGTATAGTCTGCCTGGAGTAGCTACCAATACATCTACACCTTTTTCAACTGCTGCTTTTTGTGTATTAATATTTACCCCACCATATACTCCAATTACAATTAGACTCATATAGGGGGTTAATGCTTTTACGGCATCCACCACCTGTGCAACTAGTTCACGGGTAGGAACAATAATGAGAATTTGAGGGGCTTTGTCCTTACTGAATTTCCATTGCCTAAGGCAAGGTAGCAGGTAGGCAAAGGTTTTACCGGTTCCGGTTTGTGCTATACCACATACGTCTTTTCCCGACATCACGATAGGGAAAACCCTGTGTTGAATGGTAGTAGGATTCGTATATCCAAGATCATCCAATGCTGAAAGCAGTGGGGTGTTTAAATTCAAATCATCAAAAGTCATACTCAGAAAATGAGCTGCAAAGGTAGTTTTAAATTATCTAGCCCGAAGATATCCGTGAAAGGGTATATTCTGCATCGTATAGCTCCATTGCTTATGACCGA
>JBIKOV010000272.1:0-4308 GCA_044357815.1 Ferruginibacter sp.
TGAGTACAGCCGACTTTAGCAAGGTAAAGTTGCTACCAGCTGATACCTGTGCCGTAATGGTACCTGGCCCCGCCGCGGCAATAGGATCGTTTTTTTTACAGCAGATTAATGTTACGCTAGTCAATAATAAAAAAAGGGAGGACTTGAATGGCGTTGAAAGAAATACTTTGTTCATGTTTTTTTGTTTTAAATGGTTATAACTGTTTGGTGATTCTGTTAAAATAATACACATATCATAATAAAACAATATATATATATAATAGTTCAAAAAAAATAATATTTTTTTAAACTATTTTAAAGCACTTTAAATAGCCCTTCTGGATAATTGGATTTTTTGTTTCCCAATACTGTAGCTTTTAGATTCTAACAATTTTACAATATGTTTAGGTAAAGTCTATTTTAATTAATAATTTGTACTTGGTAATTTTTATTTTAATAATATTGAATACCTAAATTTGTTTACTATTTCATCTTATTTAATTGATTCCAATGCCTTACAACCGCCGTCAATTTTTGAAAAATTCCTCCCTAACAGCCATGTCTGGAATTTTGTTGCCTGAATCCCTTCTTCCGATTGCTGATAAGGGAAAGAAAATCCGTGTCCTTGTTTGGGATGAGCGCTCAGATGCCGAAAAAGAAGCCTATGATAATTTTCTAGGTAATTATATCGCAGATCAACTCAAATTGCATGCTGAGTTTACGGTAGTTTCTGCAGGTTTGAATGATCCCGAGCAGGGACTTTCAGATTCTGTATTGGATCAAACGGATGTGTTGATCTGGTGGGGGCATGTGCGTCACTCAGAGGTGAAGCCGGAAAAGAGTAAGGGCATCGTAAAAAGAATAAAAGCGGGTTCCCTCTCGCTAATTGCACTTCATTCTGCACACTGGTCGACACCGTTTGTGGAGGCAATGAATGAGATTACCCGGTTGAAGGTGTTCAGTGATCCTGCTGTTACAGAAGCTGATGTGAGTTTTGTTAGCCCCCCAACACAATTTACTATGCCCAAATATGATTCTCGATTAACACCCTATACCGACGAACGCAAGTTTCCGGATGGTCGTACAACCCTTCAGGTGCATTTGCCTTTCTGCTGTTTTCCCTCGGTTCGAAATGATGGTAAACCCAGTACTGTCAAAGTCTTAAGGCCTGAACATCCGATTATGAAAGGTTTGCCGGCCAATTTTCAGATACCCCATACCGAAATGTACGATGAGCCTTTTCATGTACCTGCTCCCGACCAGGTATTGTTTGAAGAAACCTGGGCTACGGGCGAATGGTTTCGCTCGGGGATGTTGTGGAAATTAGGAAAAGGTTCCGTCTTTTATTTCAGGCCCGGACATGAAACCTATCCTGTATTTAAAGAGCAAACAGTACTGAAAATTTTATCAAATGCAGTGAAATGGATGCCACAGTCATAGGTGAAGGGGAAATATTCTACTGTTTTTTGCCGCTTAAATGGATTACGCCCTACCCTTATATTCATTTTTAATTTTTTTTATGTGCTTCTACTTCTACAAGTAATAAAAATAACTCATCTAAAAAAAATTGTTAATTACTGAAAATAAATATAATTTCAATTATCAATTGAACTTACATATCTTAATTTCATAAAAAGTTGGTATTTCAAAGCAACCAGATGAACTTTTATTTTAATTTGACTGATGAATTTAAATGTTTTTAATTAAATAAAATGACCTCCAATATCTCTAAAAAAATATTTCTTCCCTTTGTATTATTGCTGTTATTAGCTTGTGCATACAATAATAGTGGAGGCCGAAAACTTACCACTACATTGTCAGGCAGTTTTTTTGCTTACCATACTGCCCTTGGTGCTGGCAGGGGAATGATTTTTAGGATACCCATTCCTGCTTCAATAATGGAGCAATATGCTACCGACTCATTTTATCTAGGTGGAAAGCCACAAGCCTTTTCAATTAGAACTATCCGCGATACAATATATTTGGAGTCAACTTATTTTGTATCAGCCCCTATGCCAACGGTAGGTGAAGCAGCCGATCAACATAAAGATTTTTCCCAAATAGTAACCAATGATGCGATCCTTACGAAACGACAATTTTATCCCTCCTGGATTATTTTTTCGGGTAAAAAAGGTGTTAAGCGAATTGACATTTTAGATTATAAAGAAATTTTTGCACAAACCAAATTATAAGCAATTTATAAATGAAAGACCCCAATAAAATACTACCCCGTGTTATAATAATTATTTGTTTGCTATTGGGTGGTTTATATGCTTATCGATCTGCCTTATCCAATTTAGCTAGCAACCAATTGGAGACAAAGTTGATTAAAAAAAATCCTTCAACTTTTATTGCATCTACCCATCAGCCAGTATCTGCTCAAGTATCCGCTAAAAAGCACCGGGTGCTATCTGAGCGGGAAAAATATGAAGCTTATTTAAGCAGTCATCCATTCAATAATCGGGTGCATGATATAAAAAATAAAGAGCCAGAATTTGAAACGGAGGAAGAACGAGAAGCGAGAAGAGAAAGAGAAGAGCAAGCCGAAAATAAATTGGATCGACCAGATCTTGCCTTTGAACAGGACTTTTTGAGAACCATGAATCCTACTTTAAAAAGGCCCACACCGGAGGTTTTACCCGATATCATTCGAAAGAATCGCCGGAGTGCTAGTACAAATGCCAAACCCACTTCTTTACCTGGCGACAACACAAGTGTTGCTACCAATTGGAAAGAGTTGGGCCCTACTAATGTTGGTGGTCGTACAAGGGCTTTAGCCTGGGATCCCACGACTGCGAATAAAGTTTGGGCAGGTGGTGTAAGCGGAGGTCTTTGGTACAATACTAATATATCAGATGCCAATTCAAGTTGGGTAAAAGTGAATGATTTTTGGTCTACACTTTCTGTTACCAAAATAGCCTTTGATCCAACGAATGCTCGTGTCGTCTATGTAAGTACTGGAGAAGGTTTTGGTGTAGGTGCATCTATAGGTGCAGGAATCTGGAAATCAGCCGATGGAGGAAGTACCTGGACCCAACTTTCCGCTACTGCCAATATGCGGTATATAAACGATTTAGTCGTTCGTAAAGAAAATATTTCAGGAACCGATATAGGGGTGATCTATGCTGCTGTTGATGAAGGATCCTACAATGGTAAAAGGTTTTCTGACTTTGGCCTGGGGATATTTCGATCTGCAAATTTTGGGACTACTTGGACGCAGGTAATGCCTTCTGCTGCAAATGGTGCCAATTATGTACCTGCATCCATTAGTGTAAGCGCATCTAACAGAATATGGGTGGGTACCAAGTCGAATAATTATAGTGGTGACGACCGTGGTGGTGGGCGTGTTTTATATTCTGATAATGGAACTAGCTGGACCGTTTCTAACACGCTGAATCTTGCAACAAGTGGTAGGGTTACCGTAGCCTGTGCTCCTTCTGATGCCAATTATATTTACAGTTTTATGGAAAATGCCCTTTCCACTGGAGGTCAAGGAACACCAGCAATTGTTATTCGTAGATCAACCAATAATGGGGTTAGCTGGACAGATATAGCCATTCCCGTAGATGCGGATGATGGAATGCCGGCAGATGATTTTACTAGAGGGCAAGCCTGGTATGATCAAGCGCTTGCGGTAGATCCCAATAATCCCCAAAACGTCTTCATTGGGGGAATTGATTTATTCGGATCTTTGGATGGAGGTGCAACCTGGGGCCAAATTAGTAAATGGTCAGATAATGGAAACCTTTCAGGGCTAACCTGTTCCTATGTTCATGCAGATCAACATGCTATTAGCTTTAAACCAGGCTCTTCAACTACAGTCATTTTTGGAAACGATGGGGGCATTTTTTACTCCTCGGATATCTTGAACTCAGCCACTAAAGATGTTATTGCTGCCCGTAATAAAAATTATAATGTAACCCAGTTTTATTCTGCTGCCATATATCCTACTGCTGGTAATAACTACCACCTAGCTGGTGCACAGGATAATGGTACCCAGCAATTTCATTCAGATAATTTGAATTCAACTCGTGAAGTATATGGTGGTGATGGAGGATATTGTTTTATTGATCAAGTAAATCCTAAATATCAAATAGTGAGTTATGTGAACAATGATTTCGCCTTGTATTACCCCAATGCACAAGGTGATACCACTAAAATGGATTTATTAAAAAGTGATAATACAGGTAGTTTTATTAACCCAGCCTGCTACGACAATAATGTGCATGCCCTTTATACTTATAAATCGAGTGATGCTACTAGTGGCGGAAGCATTTATCGAGTAAAAAATATCACCAGCGCTCCTGCAGTAATAGTAGACTCTTTAAA
>JBIKOV010000067.1:0-15375 GCA_044357815.1 Ferruginibacter sp.
ATTTATTTGTTTCCTATTTGTATTAACAACTATCTCATCTATTAATACTTTCTAAAAATCGCCTGTGGCCCGAAAAGAAACCTACCGGTCAAAATATAACAGCAAGTTGGTGGAAGCGGGCGGGGTGCCGGAAAATGCTGAGCGCAAAGAAAGAATTCCTTTGGACCCCGCTATTCAGTTACCTTATGCCGAGGGTAAAGTTTTATTGATTGATAAACCGCTGCATTGGACATCTTTTGATGTAGTTCGTAAAATGCGCAACTTGTTGCAAATAAAAAAAATTGGGCATGCAGGTACGCTTGATCCCTTAGCAACTGGCCTACTCATCGTATGTACAGGAAAGTTTACCAAAAAAATAAATGATTACATGGCCCAGGAGAAGGAATATACTGGCCACATAACGCTTGGAGCAGTAACACCCACTTATGATCTGGAGAGTGCGCCTGAGCAAGTGAAAGATTATTCTTTTCTCACCCCAGCAGTAATTCATGCCGCTACAGCTGCTTTTACAGGAACCATCGATCAATTTCCACCCATTTATTCTGCCATTAAAAAAGAGGGGGTAGCTTTATACGAATTGGCTAGGAGAGGCGTTGAAGTTCAACTAGAGTCGAGAAAAATAACCATCCATCAATTTGAGATTACTAACATTTCATTGCCAGTACTTACTTTTAAGGTAGTCTGTTCCACTGGGACGTATATACGAAGTTTGGCAAATGATTTTGGTGCAGCGTTGGGCTGTGGGGGGTATTTAAGTAGCCTTAGGCGGACGAGAATTGGCGATTTTGAGGCTTCGAAAGCCTTTTCCATGGAGCAGTTTGAGAGGGAACTGCAAAAAAATGGAGATGCCTGATATCTCATAAATAGGGGAATACGATTCTTCAGTACATCCGAATTTTTATTTTGCAATAGGGAGCTTAATTTCCAGATCTTTAAAAATCAAAAAGGATAACTTAACCCAATGGTGAAATTAAAATTCTCATATCGCCACAATTGATTGCTGTATGCATTAACCCCTGGTGCAATTTCTACCTGCTCGCCTTTTGTTAATAAATTTCTTAAAGTTATATTGGGTAATTGCCAGCCATTGTTTTTAGTGATGTCGGGCCGTTTAAAACGGAAACCCAGATCAAATCGAATAAGGAAATAATTAAAATCAAATCGAAAACCTGTACCTGCAGTTACTCCTAACTGTTGATATAGCCGGCTGAAATTAAATTGCAAGCTATCCGGACCGCCACCTACCCGCGAATTTTTTAAGTTCCATACATTACCAGCATCAATAAATAGCGCTCCTTTTAATGTCAATGAGTTGGGAATAATGGGTGCAATATCGTACCGGTATTCGGCATTCATTTCCAGTCTTACATCACCGGTACGGTCGTTTAGCGAAAGTGAATTATAGGCTGCTAATGGCTTTGCGCCAGGACCAATTCCCCTGATAGGCCAGCCTCTCATACTGTTTGCTCCGCCAGAAAAATATTGCTTAAAAAATGGCAGTGAAGTTTCTGCATTGCTTGTCGGAATTCCTATTCCAGCAAAAGCCCTGAATATTGAAGAGGATTTTTGATTTTCCACTATAAAAGTGTACTCCACATCTGTTTTTATAAATTGACGAAGCTCCTTTTTGAACAATCCGATTCGTCCAAATACCAATCCTGATTCTTCAATATTCCATCTAAAAATTCGTTGATGGTTTAGTTTTTTAGGGTTGATATAAGTAGAGGAATAGCTGTAGTTCAATAGGCCCATTACCAAGGCGGTGTTGAACGAATAACGCAAGTAGGGGTTGAGTTCCACCGTTTTTTTGAAACTATCTGATTGATTATAAAGGTAGGAATATTCGATATTTAAAAGTTTAAATAAATGTTTTCTGTTGGGATGCTCGCTACTAGTGAATTCATTTCCAAAAGCCGCACTAGCGGATAGTTGATTAAAAAGATTAATGCGGTTGGAATAGGAGGGAACCACATTAATAAATGTTTGCTGCGAGATTAATTTTTTATTTGGGAAAATCAGATTAATTGGACCTAGCAGCCTAGGCAATGAAATTGTATTGGTGTAACTCAGTTCATTTGAATTCAGCTTTTGATTTGTCCCCTGTTGTCCATTTAGGTTTAGTTCAATTCCGGCACGTAGCGCATGGGTCATTTTTGTACCGCTTTTTCCAACATTTCTATTTTGCAGAGAAACGTTGGTAGATAGTCCTAGTAGGTTACCTGCATTGGCTACACTTGCACTATTGGTATTGCTGTTGGCAGAATAACTTGCTTCCAGATTGGCTTCAAATCCAAATCGTTTTGCGGGTAATAATTGTACGATCAGATTGATTTTTCCAGCGCTATCCTTTTTTGGTTCAATTTGAATATTTGTATTTTGCCACACACCTGATTTGGAGAAATTATTGATTGTTTTAGAATAATTTTCCTGGCTATAAACTTCCCCCGAATTGAGGTGCATATTTCTTAGGAGTAGGCTATTGTTAAATAATTTTTTATGATAACGAATTAAAAATCCACCCTGCATTTCTTCCTTGTATTCGGCAGGGTTGGTAACATCAGCAGCAGTAAAGTCGGGGTAAATAATGACGGAGTCAATATAATATTTTTTTAATCGGGCCGAGTCTGCACCCGGATTAAGTATGAAGGCAAGTTTGATGGTGGGTTGATCCTTTTTTTGGTTGGCTTCTGCAAGCAATTGTAAGTTTTCAAAAGGGTCATCCGATATATTAGTTAATGCGGCAATGGTAGTATCACCTCTCAATTTGAGATCATCCGAAGTAAATTGATAGTACCCCTTATTGCGATATAGCTCAACCAGTCTGTTGATTTCAGAAAGTATTTCCACCCTTGAAACAGCGTTTCCTTTTATAATTAAAGATTTATTGCTATTCGCTATCGCCAGTTGTTGCAGTTCGGTATGCTTTATCTGGTAACGAAGGGTGTCAATGAGTGTTGGGTTTGATGCATCTACAGTGTATTTTACGGATATGCGTTGCTGTTTGCCCTTTAAAATAGTATCTAATTTATAATGAACAGCAGCAGAGTAATAGCCTAGGTGTATCATAGCGCCTTTCATGCTATTTGCAGAAAGGGTTGAATAGGCACTATCATATACTGGGGGCCGGTTTATAAAATGAAGTACGAAAAGAAAGTCCTTGGGAGTTACTTTTGCACTGTCATCGAGTTGGCCAAATAATTTCTGCTTTAATGAAATTCTTTGGTCTTTGGTGAAATTTCCCCCGATAATTTCGATGGAATTTTGATATAGAAAAGGTTTATTTTTTTGATATTTGCGAGGAAATGTGCAAGCAGACAGTATTATTGATAGGAAAAATAAATTTTTCAGGTAATTCAGCATTATTATTTTAAGCGGCACTCTAAACAATATAATAAATTTAAGAAATCAATGATAAGCAAAACTTATACCAAATATATCCAAAGTTTACACCAAAAGAAATTCAGGGATTTAGAAAATGCTTTTATTGCCGAAGGTAGTAAAGTAGTGATGGACTTGCTCACTTCATCTAAAATTGTTTGTGATCGACTTTTGGCAACTCCCGAATGGTTAATCGAAAATGAGCATCAAATTAGGAAGTATTCTCATATTCCCTTAGAGGCGATTGATGCGTATGATTTGGACAAAATTTCCGCCCTTAGTACCCCTAATCAGGTATTGGGGGTTTTTAAAAAAATGAAAGAGGGCTCCATTAATCCGACAGGTAAAATAACGCTGGTGCTGGATTCCATTCAGGATCCTGGCAACTTAGGAACCATCATACGCATAGCCGACTGGTTTGGGGTATCGGCAATCATTTGTTCCGACAACTGTGTAGATCGGTATAATCCTAAAGTGGTTCAAAGCACCATGGGGAGTTTGGGTCGGGTTGAATTAATTTATACTCATTTGGCTGACTGGCTGATAAAATACCCTGCAATCCCTATTTATGTTGCTGCCTTGAATGGTACAGGTATTGAAAGTATAAAGGGATTAAAGGAAGGGATGATAGTAATCGGAAATGAATCAAAGGGGGTGAGTAATGAAATCTTGGAGCTGGCCAATGAAAAAATCACCATTCCTAAAGTTGGTGATGCCGAATCACTAAATGCGGCTGTTGCAACAGGTATTATTTTATCCCATATAATTTGATTAAAAAGGGTTTGACGACTGATTACATCCGCATTGAAGCAATCGATAATGGCCAAAGCCCTGATTATCGAAATTGAATCGCCTTAATCGGTTGAATTTTTTTCACCAACATGGTGGGTAGGAGCAAGGTTGCAAAGCAGGTACCTAAAGTAACCAAGTCTACCAGTACTACTTGCCACCAAATTACCTGAGCATGCGCTGATCGCATATAATAGGCTTCTTCATCTAATTTAATCAATCCGGTTTGTTCCTGCAACCAGCAAATGGCGAGTCCAAAAATTGTCCCCAAAACAATACCCGAAAAGGTGATGAGGGTAGTATTGTACAAGAAGATTTTTTGAATGTCCCAGTCACTGGCGCCAATGGCTTTTAATATTCCGGTCATTTTAGTTCTTTCCAATACGATGATAAGTAGGCAGGTGATTAAATTTACAATAGCCACAATCATCATAATGCCTATCAATATCAGCTTGATGTCATTTTGTAGACCTAACCAGTCAAATATATTGGGATAAATTGCTTGAATGGTTTTACTATTCCATCCCTGGGGGGTTTCATTTTGTATTATCCTAGCAATAGAATCTGTTTGGGTGTAATCCTTTAAAAATATTTCGTATCCTCCAATTTGATCAGCTTTCCAGTCGTTCATTCGTCTGATTAAATTGATATCGCAAATTCCAAATTGTTTGTCATATTCATCAATGGATGTTTTAAAAATACCAGCTATTTTTAATTTTCTTGGCCGCCGGGTGCCATCCTGCTGTATAAAGAAGGAGAGGAGGGTGTCATTGAGTTTTACATTTAGCTGGTTGGCAGTGTAGGTCGAAATATTAATTTCTTTGCTGTATCCACTGTCTGCAAAGGAAACCCATTTGCCCTGTTGTAAAAAAGGGTCGAGCCTAGAATAGTCAAAACTGCTGTCGATACCTTTTACTAAAATACTTTCAATATCTGTTCCATAAGTAAGTAGCACAGATTTAGTAGCAAATCGTTCAATTGATTTTACTTCTGGTAAAAGGTGGATGAGCCTTTCCACGGTATCATTTTTTGAAATGGGGTATTCTTCAGCAATGCTCACTCTTTTTTCTATATCCTGCTGAACATGGATATGCCCCCAAAAACTAAATACTTTATCACTGATGACTTGCTGAAAACCGTTTACAAAACTGATAGTTACAATCATTACTGCCACGCTAAATGCAGTGGCAGCAATAGCTAGTCGGATGATAAAGCGGGAAAAAGTATCCTGTCGGTTAAAGGCGATCCTTTTGGCAATAAAAGCGGAAATATTCAATCGGCATAATTTTAGTATCTTTCAAAAGTAAATATTTTCAACGCTAATGCATCTTTTTAAATCTTTTGGCTTTTCAGCACTATTATTATTATCGGTATTTTCTCTGCGGGCCCAGCTAAATCCAGAGGGTGTTTTTAAACCCAATATCAAGGCCGTACGCTTTCATGGTTATGGTGATCAACTGGCTTTGCCTGTTTATAAACTCTATAGTGGCGACCGTTTGGAGCTTCATTTTGATGATATGGATGCTAATGTAAAGAATTACTATTATACGTATCAGTTGTGCGATTATAATTGGAGTCCGGTGGTAATTAGCCCATTTGATTATATCAAGGGGTTTACCCAGCAGCGTATTTCCAGTTATCGATTTTCTTCTATTTCCTTTACTCGCTACACACATTATCAAGTGATTTTGCCGGAGGCAAATACGCTTCCCATCAAAAGTGGAAATTATTTGTTAAAAGTATTTTTGGATGGGGATACCTCAAAGCTGGCATTTACTAGGAAACTTTTGGTATTGGATCCCAAGTCGACTGTAATGGCACAATTTATACAGCCCTTTACACCACAGTATTTTAATACACACCAACGAATTAAGTTTTCAGTTAACCTAGAGGGGCTCAATGCTTTTGATGCCAATCAACAGGTGAAAGTGCTGATACTTCAAAATAACCGTTGGGATAATGCGCAGGGAAATGTTCCACCTACATTTATCCGGGGTAATACACTGGAGTATAATAATGAAAATAATTATTTTTTTGCGGCTGGAAAAGAGTGGAGGTGGCTTGATTTAAGAAGTTTCAGTTTGCAAAGTGAAAGAGTGGAAAGGGCTGAATATTCAAAAACTGCCACTAAGATTTTTGTGAAGCCGGATATTGACCGAAGTAGCCAAAAGTATGTTTACTACAGAGATTTAAATGGATTATACCAAATAACTACTTATGAGTCGATTAATCCTTACTGGCAGGGAGATTTTGCAACGGTTCAGTTCAGTTACCTGAGTCCCAATCGCTTGCCCTATCCAGATAAGGATTTGTACCTGATTGGCCAGCTGACAGACTATAAATTAAATCCAACTTCCAAAATGCAATTCAATTCAGAAAAGGGAATATATGAAGGAAGCCAATTTTTGAAGCAGGGGTATTACAGTTATGGCTACCTGCTTGTTGATAAAAATGATCCATCCAAAAAGTCGGAAATGGATGGTAATTATTGGGAAACAGAAAATACCTATACCATTTTAGTCTATTACAAATCATTCACTGATCAGGCTGATCAGCTAATTGGCATTGGTAAATTAGGCACTAGGAGCGACCGGCCAGGAATTAATTTTTAGCAGACAACATAGGCCGGCACTCGGAAATAACCGGGAGCGATTATTTAAATGAATATTTATTAAAAATTTTAATTTGTCTGGCTTATATTTGCAACGGCAAGTCTTATACGACCAGCTCCTGTTGAACTCCCCCAGGACCGGAAGGTAGCAAGGGTAAATGGTTGAGCGGTGCGATGTAAGTAACTTGCCATTTTTATGCCCATTATTTTTTGAATACCTTATTCCTATTCAACTACGCCGCGTTTGTTTCGGACGCGTATTTTCCCCACTCCTTCATTGGTAATAATTACTGGTTGTATCAAACCATCCTTATCAAAAAACATTCTGTCAATACAAGTCACTCTTGAATTGGCACCTGTTTCGCCCAATGGCCTGCGGTGGTAAATAATGTACCAGTTGTCCGTGCCAGGTACATTGATGACAGAATGATGGCCTGCGCCAGTTGCGATGTCGGGGTTTTGTTTCAATATTTTATCGATTCGTTTAAAAGGGCCAAAGGGAGAATCTCCCATTGCATAGGCTACACTATAATTGGGTCCAGTCCAGCCTCCTTCCGACCACATAAAATAATATTTCCCCTTCCGTACAAACATCATAGGCCCTTCTACGTATTTATCTGGGGTAATTTCCTTGAAGATTTTACCATCTTCAAATGGGATCAAATTGGTAAAATCATCATTTAGCCGGGTAATATTACAATGTCGCCATCCGCCATAGATGAGATAATAGGCCCCGTCAACATCTTTAAAAACAAATTGATCAATGGGCTGGGCTCCATTGTGAAATTGGTCGATAAGAGGTTTGCCTAGATAATCAGTAAACGGCCCTGCTGGATGATTGGAAATTGCAATTCCGATACCGCCCTTTTCATTTGCATTTTGAATATCATTTGCACTAAAAAAGAAAAAGTATTTTCCATTCTTTTCAATGATGGCGGGGGCCCACATGGCACGGTGTGCCCATTTGATAGAGGATGTATCCAAAATATGGGGATGCTTTGTCCAGGTTACCATGTCTTTGGATGAAAATGCATCAAAATGCACCTGCTGGTTGTAGGGAGCAGAGTAGGTTGGGTAAATCCAAAAAGTTTTATTGAATACAGCCCCTTCAGGATCTGCATACCAACCTGGGAAAACCGGATTACCGGAGCTGGGCTGTTTTATTTTATTTTGTGCGTGAATCAGACTGCCTAATAAGAGCAGCAAGTATAGCAATAGCCGTATTTTTCTCATAGTTTTTTTTGAAAATGTAGATAATCCTGATTAGACTTGTTAGGTAGCTAATAATATCAAATATAAGTAATTCAGTGTATCAATTTTGGTCGAGTGTTAGTTAAATAAATGCTTTCCATTCCTTATTCACAATGTTTAACCATTGTAAAATTCTCAGAAAGTATTATTTTTACTTTTTTCAAATACTATATCATATGGAGGTTGCGCAGAAAAAAAAACATTCTTTGTTAAAAAAAGCAGGCCTTTTTTTTATAATTCTCTTTTTAGTAGGAGTGGGTTGGGTTTGGTTTATTTTTACTGAAAAATTTTCAGATACCAGTGAAATCAGTCCTGCTTATACAGTAACGGCCATAGATTTGATCCATGAGTTTGAAAAAAATGACAGTTTGGCCAACAAGAAATATGCAGAGAAAGTAATGGTAGTAAATGGGGAGGTTTCAGCGGTAGAGGGAGTGGATTCTACAGTTAACATAAAAATGGCTGATTCAACTTCGGGTTCATATGTTATATTTGCGTTCCAGCAACAGCATCTTGGGCAAGCCAAGAAAATAAAGTTGGGGGAGAAGGTTTCCATAAAGGGGTCATGTAGCGGGGGAGCATACAGTAAAATACTTGAAACTGAATTCATTACTTTCAAGCGATGCGCAATCAATAATTAAAATTTATAAAAACAAAAAAATGAAAAAAACAATTTTATTAATTGCTTTAGTTACCGTAACAGGTTCAATTTTTGCAAAACAGTCGGTATCTACTTCTAATACTGCAAAATTAGCAGCAGTTCCGGGTGATAAGGTAGGCCCCAAAAAAACAACGACTTCGGGCACTATTAGTTTTAATGCTACAACTGCAAAGGATTCAAAGCCAAAGGGAGAAAACAAAACAGTGATAGCGGCAGTTGATATACTAAAAGGAACAGTTGCATTTGAAGTAATCATCAAAAATTTCAGTTTTGAAAATCCAATGATGCAGGAACATTTTAATAGTCCAGTTTGGATGGATTCTGAAAAATTCCCTACTGCTACTTTCAAGGGTAAGCTTAGCAATTTAGCTGCGATCAATTTTAAAAAAGATGGCACTTATACTGCTCAAGTAGCTGGTGACCTTACAATACATGGAGTTACTAAAACTGTTACCACAACCGGTTCTATTTCAGTGAGTGGAGCTTCTATTAAATTAGCAAGTGATTTCACTGTGCTATTGGGCGATTATGGTATTAATGGTCCAGCCATTGCTGCTGGCAAGGTAGCTACTGAGACCAAAGTTTCTGTTTCTGCAGAAATGAAATAAAAGACAATGATCTATTTGAAAAAGCTTTTGCCCTCGGCAAAAGCTTTTTTTATGTGTATTAGGTAATTTTTGATAGCTAATTCAGTTTGATTGTAGGGGTGATTTTTTCTTTGTGAAATTTGGTTTCGTAGCTGATTAGTGTCAACTCAATTTTTGATTGCTATCATTGTTTCAATATTTTGAATGTAATTAATTTGCAATATAAAAAGAGCGCATTTTAATTATTCATTTCAATTAAATTAAAAAACATGAAAAAGCAAATAATTGCAGTTTTGCTGGTAGTATTTATTGGATCGGGGAAACTAATAGCACAGGAAATAGATTCGGTAACAACTTTGCCCTCCATTAGTGTAACCTCCGGTATGGTAGTAAGCAAGGCAGTGGATAAAGCTTTTAAAAAAGCATTTCCGCAAGCAAAAAATTTGAAATGGTATAACCTTGATAAACACTATTTGGCAAAGTTTATCGAGAATGATATGAAGCACCAGGCTGTGTTTACCCAAAAAGGCTACATGAATTATGTTGTAAGTTATGGTACTGAGCAGCATCTTCCATTGGGAATTCGGGATAAAATTCAGGGAGCTTATGAAGACTACAAAATCACCCATGTGGCCAATGTAAAAGTAGGTGGGCGTGATATATGGGTGACCAACCTAGAAAGCTTGAATCATTTGGTGAGGGTTAGGTTAGAAGAAGATGAGTTTGAAGAGGTGGAAAAATATGTTAGGTCCAAGTGATAGGAGCAATGGATTATGCTTTAGGTTCAATTTATTCTGTTCCTATTTACGCAGGGGAAGTGAATAAATGGTGGGTTTGTGCAGGGATAAGTTGTATGCTGGGTAGTAGCAGTCTTCGCTATTAATTGCAAATACCCACTCTTTGCCTAATAAACTCATTATTATTCAATTCTTTCAGTATAAATAAGGCTAGGTCTCCTGCACTAATTTTGTTTGAGTTTGGGCTAGGAACAAAGTCTGGGCAAGTTATAAAATTACCTGTTGGATCGGTATCTACTATATCGGGGGGGCATACAAAAGTATAAGCTAGTGGGGAGGCTTTGAGATATTCAAAAGCTTTTAGATGCTCCCTACTTACCGGTAAAAATTTTGCTGGGTAATTGGGCATATCCATGACAAGGGTTTTGTTGTCCGCCTTGAGTGAGCCCATTCCACCAACAGCAACAATCCTTGAAACCCCCGATTTTTGCATTTGGTTAATGATATTTTTCATTCCAAGGGATCGGGTCATATCCGCACCAGTTGAATCTCCCCCTAGTGAAGAAATAACTGCATCAGAGCCTTTAATGGCTTCATAAACCTGCTCCTGGTCAAATAAAGCTCCTTGAATGAGCTCTAGCTGGTCGTTTTTTGGCATATCAGCCGTGAAAACATTTCTGCCAAATGCCCTTACCTGGTGACCTTTATAAAGAGCTTGTTTAACCAATTGCATGCCTACCATTCCGGTGGCACCAAAGATTACAATTTGCATAAATTTATTTTAACAGGTTACTAAGTAAAGATAATATTTGCCAGTTTAAATAACTAGTTATCCGTTAACAATTACTATTGGTTTACAAATTAACTCAAATCTACTATGGCTGGTCATAAATTGTATGATGGGAAATAAACTCATTCAATATGAATGGGTAACAGTACTTTTGTGAATTCAAGCGGTCGGAACACCTATTTTGGATTCAAATGGAAGTTGAAAAATACATTTTTTAATTTATTGGATGCAAAATCACTATTTCGGGGCTAATATTTTAATTCAAACCAAAAAAAAGTTTTTTTTATTAATTATTAGCCCACATCTTTGTAGAAGAAATGAAAAATACAATTTTAAATAGCAATGGTTGGTGGTGGCAGTCAATATTTTGATGTGTCGCAACGCTATTGTATGTATAATATATTAAGGCCCCGACACAATGTGTTGGGGTTTTTTATTACCCCCTACTACTGTTGAAACCAACAGCAATAGGGTAAATTTAATTGTAAATCGCTTTTTGGCTCCTTCGCCTAGTGCATATAGCAAGGGTAGGGACTTATAAAGTAAAAGCCGTTAATGGCTGAGAAATATGAAGAAAATAACCATACAAACCAATTACAAAAAACTACTGGCCGACGTATATACCCCAGTAGGTATTTATCTGCGCCTCAGAGACAGGTTTCGGGATACGATTTTGTTGGAAAGTTCAGATTACCATGCTGGAGAAAACAGCTATACCTTTATTGGTATCAATGCAATTGCTGGAATCGAAATAAGAACCGCATCTACCATTGAATATAAACTTCCAGGACAAAGCCCAGAAAAATCAACAATAACTAATCCCTCCTCTGTACCGGAACTACTGTGGGATTTTATGCAGCGTTTTGAAATTAGTTCGGCTGTTCCAAAACCTATCAATGTTGCCCAAGGATTATTTGGTTATTGCACCTACGATGCTGTTCAATTCTTTGATTCCATACAGTTGAAGACTGGACATCAGCAGCCAGGTATTGATATTCCGCTCATGCGGTATCGTTTATACCAATACGTTATTGCTATCAACCATTTTAAAAATGAACTGTTCATTTGTGAAAATGCTATTGATGGTATTGAAAGTGATGTGGAAGCAATTGAAAGTTTAATTAAAAGCAAAGACTTACCTACATTTCCCTTTGCAACCGATGGGTTGGAGCGTTCTAACCTAACGGATTCGGCATATATTGACATGGTAAAAAAAGGGATCGCCAGTTGTCACAGAGGGGATGTATTTCAGATTGTTTTGAGTCGACGATTCCAACAAACTTTTTCAGGAGATGAATTCAACGTTTATCGTGCCTTAAGAAGTATTAATCCAAGCCCTTATTTATTTTATTTCGATTATGGGGATTATAAACTAATGGGATCTTCTCCCGAAAGTCAGCTCATTGTTCAAAATGGCAAGGCCATTGTTCATCCAATCGCCGGCACATTTAAAAGAACAGGAAATGATGAAACGGATAAGGCATTGGCCATACAATTGGAAAATGATCCAAAAGAAAATGCGGAGCATGTAATGCTGGTTGATCTGGCGAGAAATGATTTAAGTCGTATGTGTAGCGATGTGGAAGTTACCCAGTACAAGAAAGTAAATTTTTACTCCCATGTGATTCATTTGGTTAGTGAGGTAATTGGAAAGGTAGGCGCCGAAAAAAATCCATTTAAGTTGCTGGCGGTAAGTTTTCCAGCAGGCACTTTAAGCGGAGCGCCTAAATTTAAAGCAATGCAATTGATCAATGAAAATGAGCCCACAGGAAGGAGTTATTATGGTGGCGCCATTGGATATATGGGATTTGACGGAAGTTGTAACCATGCCATCATGATCCGGACTTTTTTGAGTAAGCAAAATACCCTGGTTTATCAGGCGGGTGCTGGTATTGTAGCTGCAAGTAGCCCCGAAAGTGAGTTACAGGAAGTGAATAACAAATTGAATGCTTTAAAACAAGCCATTGTAATGGCACAAAATATTTGAAATGAAAATATTGGTATTTGATAATTATGATTCGTTTACTTATAATCTAGTACACTTGGTTGAAAAAATATTGAACCAAAAAGTGGATGTATATCGCAATGACCAGATACCATTGGAAGCGGTGAAAGCCTATGATAAAATCATTCTTTCACCTGGTCCAGGAATTCCCGAAGAGGCAGGGTTGTTATTACCATTGATAAAAGAATATGCTTCCAGTAAATCCATCTTGGGAGTTTGTTTGGGTCATCAGGCAATTGGTGAGGCCTTTGGTGCAAAATTGGTCAACCTGGATAAAGTGTACCATGGTGTGGCAACGCCTATAACCGTTACTAATCCTAGTTCTCCAATTTTGAAGGGAATGGGGGATACAATAGAAGTAGGGCGCTATCATTCCTGGATAGTGAGTGACAAAAATTTTCCTGAAGAACTTGACATTACTGCTGTGGATAGCAATGGATTTATTATGGGTTTGCAGCATAAGAAATATGATGTGCAAGGAGTACAATTTCATCCAGAAAGTGTGCTCACGCCTAATGGAGAAAAAATGATGCGTAATTGGCTGGGTTTATAAGCCGCCATTTCGAATGACAATAATAATTATTTCACTTACTGAGGTATTAATTGTAAGAATATAAAAAAGTAGTGGTAATGAATCATTCACAGATCGTATAAATGAATTTAAGCATAGGCAATGAAAAAAATATTAAGTTTTTTATTTGAACACAAAACCCTTTCTCGGGAACAGGCAAAGGAAGTGCTGATCAATATTGCAAAGGGTGTTTACAATGAAAGTGAAATCACTTCATTTATTACTGTGTACCTGATGCGTTCGATTACCATACCCGAGCTTCAGGGTTTTAGAGATGCTCTGTTGGAATTGTGTATCCGTGTAGACTTGGATGGAATGGAAGTGTTGGATATTGTGGGTACCGGAGGCGACGAAAAAAATACTTTTAATATTTCTACGCTGAGTTGTTTTATTGTGGCAGGCACAGGAAATAAGGTGGCCAAACATGGTAACTATGGAGCATCATCGATCAGTGGTTCTAGTAATGTGATGGAGCAGTTAGGTTATCGGTTTACCAATGATGTGGCAACCTTACGTGAAGAGCTTGCAACTGCCAATATTTGTTTTTTACACGCACCTCTTTTTCACCCGGCATTAAAAACAGTAGGCCCCATTCGTAAGAATTTGGGCATTCGTACTTTTTTTAATATGCTAGGGCCAATGGTAAACCCTGCTTTCCCAAAACACCAACTCGTAGGGGTGTATAATCTTGAAATGGCTAGAATCTATAATTACTTGTTGCAACAAACGGGTAATAATTTTACCATAATCCATAGTCTTGATGGCTACGATGAAATTTCATTAACGGGTGATACCAAAGTAATTACCAATGAAGGGGAAAAAATTATCAGTGCCGAAGTCTTGGGCAAGCGAGTGGTAAATGCTGCAGATATTTATGGTGGAGATACAGTAGAAGCGGCAGCAAAAATATTTATTGATATTTTGGAACGAAAAGGAAGTTTGGCTCAGAATGCCGTGGTGCTGGCTAATTCGGCTATGGCATTGCAGTGTACAGGGCAGTATAAAAGTTATGATGAATGTTACCAGTTGGCAGAAGAAAGCTTGGAGAGTGGAAAGGCGTTGAGCGTGCTAAGAAAACTTTGCAAATAATTTTTTAGTTGTAAAAAAATATTTTTTGCCTTGTTTGGCTTCTCCAAATTATAAATAACCAGTAGAACTATGAATATTTTAGATACCATCATTGAACATAAAAAAATAGAAGTTGCAAGCAATAAAGCGCGGGTGAGCGATGTAGAATTGATGGAAAGTAATTTATTTAAACGGACTACTTTTTCATTAAAACAATTTTTGCTCGATGAAACCAAAACCGGAATCATTGCTGAGTTCAAGCGCCAGTCGCCTTCCAAGGGTGTCATCAATGGAACTGCAGATGTAGTGGCAGTAACCGCTGCATATACTGCTCATGGGGCTAGTTGCCTTTCGGTTCTTACGGATGAACATTTCTTTGGAGGATTTGAGCAAGATCTTCGAAAAGCCAGAGTGAATAATATTCCCATCCTTCGAAAGGACTTTATAATTGATGAGTACCAAATTATAGAGGCAAGATCAATGGGAGCCGATGTGATATTATTAATTGCAGCCTGTTTAACGCCGCAAAGGGTGAAAGAATTGGCAGTTTTTGCGAAAAATTGTCAGTTGGAAGTATTGCTCGAAATCCATTCGGAGGAAGAGTTGAAGCATATTTGTGATGAAACGGAGATCGTCGGGGTTAATAACCGTGACTTGAAAACTTTTATTGTAGATATTAATCGTTCTATTGAATTAAGTAAAAAAATACCTGCAAACAAAATTAAAATTGCAGAAAGTGGTATCAATGATGTTGAAACTATTCGTATCTTTCGCCAAGCTGGCTTCAAAGGATTTTTAATAGGAGAAAATTTTATGAAACAGCCTGATCCAACGATTGCTTTTGCCATTTTTGTTCAACAACTTAATGCAAAAGAAACATGAGAGTAAAAGTGTGTGGCATCACTCAGGTAGAACAGTTGTCAATTT
>JBIKOV010000068.1:0-15329 GCA_044357815.1 Ferruginibacter sp.
CCTGGGTGCTCCTTGACATTGTTTTCAATGAAATTTACAAATTGGGGACTAATAAACTGTGGTTGCACTTCTACAATGACCTGTTTAGTTAAAGCTGGTTTTACTGTTTCTAGTAAATGTATTTTGGATAACTTAAATTCATATTGTTCGCTGTTGTACCTAGTTTTAAAGCCACCTTCAATCAGTACAATCAATCCCTTTTCGAGATAGTTAATGTATTTCACATAATCCTCACTCCAAAGCATGAATTCACTTTTACCACTATAATCTTCAATTGAAAGGATCGCAAAATTTTTACCGGTTTTGGTAAGCCGCTGTTGGGCATCTACCACCAGTCCTGCCAACCTAAACTGTCTTCCAGGATTGGAATGTGTGTTGACAGCTGCTTTAAATTCATTATAGTCGGCCAATTTGCTGATATTATAATGCTTCATTTCAAACTTAAAGTTATCTAATGGATGTCCACTCATGTACATACCGGTAACTTCTTTTTCAAAATCAAGTTGCTCTGCCAATGGCCAAGGTTCGCAGACAGCTAATTTTGGAGGAACGATATCGGGCATTTGCAAATCCCCAAATAGGGTATTACTGACACTGGCATTTTGAAATTGAAAAACACTTCCAAATTTCAAAATCTTTTCAAGACCTTGGTTATCACCAGGAGCTGCATAAAAATATTGAGCTCTGCTAA
The DNA here is from genome assembly GCA_044357815.1 of Ferruginibacter sp. Classification (GTDB taxonomy): domain Bacteria; phylum Bacteroidota; class Bacteroidia; order Chitinophagales; family Chitinophagaceae; genus Ferruginibacter. The sequence continues at coordinate 692 of JBIKOV010000068.1, forward strand.
TATCTTTAAAGCAGTCAAAGGCACCTGAGTAAATTAGACTTTCCAAGGATTTTTTATTGGCAGCACGTTGATTGACCCTTTTTGCTAAATCAAAGGCAGAGGTAAAATGACCGTGTTTTGTTCTTTCCTCAATAATATTTTCAATGGCGTTTTCGCCCACTCCCTTAAGTCCGCTAAATCCAAATCGAATTTCGCCTTTTTTATTTACGGCAAACCCATTCTGTGATTCATTGATATCAGGGCCAAGCACGGTTAATCCCATTCTTTTACACTCTTCCATAAAGAAGGTGATTTTATCGATACTACCTGCATGGTTTAAAACTGCTGCCATGTATTCGCTCGGGTAATGGGCTTTTAAATAAGCGGTTTGATATGCTACAAATGCATAACAAGTGGAATGCGACTTGTTGAAAGCATATTGAGCAAAGGCTTCCCAATCCGTCCAGATTTTTTCTAGTTTATCTTTTGCATGACCTTTAGAAGTAGCTCCATTCACAAATTGGACCTTCATTTTATCCAATACAGCAATTTGCTTTTTACCCATTGCCTTTCTGAGTATGTCGGCATCTCCTTTACTAAACCCCGCCAACTTTTGCGACAGAAGCATTACCTGTTCTTGGTATACGGTGATGCCGTAAGTTTCTTTCAGGTATTCTTCCTGCTTTTTCCCGAGTTTACGGTCAATATATTCAGGGATATAAGCAATAGGGCCAGGACGGTACAGGGCATTCATTGCAATGAGATCGGCAAATTTGTCGGGCTTCAACTCGCGCAAATATTTTTGCATTCCCACACTTTCAAACTGGAAGGTAGCATTGGTATCTCCTTGTTGATAAAGTTTGTAAGTCAATTCATCATCCAGCGGAATATCATCAATGGCAATACTCACATTGTGGAGTTGCTTAATGAGTGATAATGCAGTTTTAAGAATACTTAAAGTTTTTAGTCCTAAGAAGTCCATTTTGATTACGCCCGCTTCTTCAATAGACCCTCCTTCAATTTGGGTTAGCCATAGTTCAGATTCTTTTGAAGAGGCCACTGGTAAAAGATCTGTTAGATCTTTCGGTGCAATGATGATGGCCGATGCATGGATACCAGTATTTCTTACAGAGCCTTCCAATATTTCAGCCTCATGTAAAATGGTGCTGTGTAGGTCGGTACCTTTGTATATTTCTCGGAGTTTTTTTACATTTTCAATATCCTCTGGTTGTAATTGCTCTTTTTCTTCCAGTGATTTGGTTCCATCTTTGGATTCTTTGGTGGTAAAGGGTGCATGTAATAATCTTTTTAGATTGATCCCCGGTTTTTCAGGTACCAATTTGGAAAGTGCCCTGCTTTCAGCTAATGGAAGATCCATTACCCTTGATACATCTGCAATACTGGATTTGGCAGCCATCGTACCATAGGTGATGATCTGGGCTACCTGACTTTTTCCATATTTCTGTACTACATAGTCGATTACTTTTTGCCTGCCCTCATCATCAAAATCGGTATCTATATCCGGCATGGATTTACGTTCGGGATTTAAAAACCTTTCAAACAGTAGGTTGTACTTGATTGGATCGATATTGGTAATACCGATACAATATGCCACTACACTTCCTGCAGCCGAACCACGGCCTGGACCAACAAATACACCCATTTCCTTACCAGCAACTATAAAATCACTGACTATCAGAAAGTAACCGGCAAATCCCATTTCCTTAATAACGCCTAACTCAAAATTGATTCGCTCTTCCGTTTCAGGCGTAAAGATTTTATAGCGTTCTTTAGCACCCGACCAGGTGAGGTGAGATAAATACTCGTCCTGTGAAGTAAAGTTGGCGGGAACTACAAAGTGGGGTAATAGAATATCTCTCTTTAAATCCAACAGTTCAACCTTTGAAACAATTTCATTGGTGTTATCAATGGCCTCGGGTATATCTTCGAAAACCTTGGTCATTTCAGCAGCAGTTTTCAGGTAAAACTGATCGTTGGGAAAAGCAAAACGCCTATTCTTTACTTGGACATCATCATCTGAAACCTCACTCCATTTTGGGGTTGATTGTTTTTCACCGGTATTGATGCATAAAAGGATATCATGCGCATTGGAATCCTTTTGATCCACGTAGTGTGAATCATTACTGGCAATTATTTTGACATTGTATTTTTTGGCAAATTTTAATAATACCAGGTTTACTTTATCTTGGTCGGGAATGCCATGCCTTTGCAATTCAATGTAAAAGTCTTCTTGAAAAATATTCAACCACCATTTAAATTCATTCTCTCCTTCTTCTTCCCCCTTTTTTAAAATGGTTTGAGGAACCAATGCCCCTAGGCAACAAGTGGTGGCTATAAGCCCTTCATGATATTTATGAATGAGCTGTTTATCAATACGGGGATATTTAGAATACATTCCTTCGATATATCCTAAGGAAGTAAGTTTAACAAGATTTTTGTAACCGATATCATTTTTTGCTAGTAAAATCTGGTGATTGCGGGGATCCTTTTCTTCCTTACTAAAGGTTTTACGTGTTCGGTCGGTAGTAATATAAAACTCGCAACCTACGATTGGCTTAACTTTTAAGGTTTTATCCTCATTGCGATGTTTATAAGCTTCCTTAACGAATTCAAATGCGCCAAACATATTACCGTGGTCACTGATGGCAAGCGCTGGCATTTTATCATCAATGGCCTTTTGATATAAATTTTTGATTGAAGCTGCTCCGTCCAATAAAGAGAACTGGGTATGAACGTGTAAATGCGAAAAATCCATAAGTATGTAAACTGAAATTGATAACTGATAATTATTGAAATTAGGTAACCGGTAAATAATCGATAGCACAGATCATTTATAGAAAAATAACTGCTATCTACTATCCATCACCCAATTATTGAACTTGGTTATCTAGCAAATATCGTTCACATTAGAATGCTTCTCTAATTCTTTTTTCCACATGGTAATTGACTGAAGATCAATAAGTTAAACTTGAATAACTGAGCTTTAATATTTGAATCTTATCTTTGCCATTGAATTTAAGGATTATAAAATTCAATGTTGGTATCGCAGGATGTATAGATTGGAATTGATCAATAGGGTTTTGAAAGATAAAAAAGGGGAATTGATAACAGAAGGTTAAGTTGTACTTACGTATAAACTTAAAATTTAACGTATGAAACACTTGTTATTTTTAGCGTTGTTAACTGGGTTTTTCCCAGGCTTTATTGTGCTGTTATCAGCACAAAATAATGTAAATTTAGATAGAAATAATTCCCGGATTAACCACAATGTTCCTATTAAGTTTATTGATGGTTTAGAGCTAAATTCTGATCCAATTTCTATTGCGGTAACCGTAGTTGAAGAAAAGGGTAAGCTAAAGTTACATTCAATTTCAAATGCCAATGCTCCTTCAGCAAAAGGTAATTATTTAAAAAATATAGAAAACTGCACTTCGATACAGTTTAAGTATGCCATGATAATGGATAGAGAGGTGGAGAGCATTCATAATCTTGAACTTTACAATTTTATCAATGAATGGTGGGCCATTCGATATCGGTATGGTGGATCAGATCAAAATGGAATTGACTGTAGTAGTTTCACTGAAAAATTGATATCAAAAGTATACGGTTTTACAGTTCCCCGTACTTCGAAAGATCAATTTTTATTATGCAACAAAGTTGCTACTTCAAATCTAGTTGAAGGAGATTTGGTTTTCTTTAATACAAGAAGTACAAGAAGAAGAAAAGGTATTAGTCATGTCGGTTTATATTTAGGCAATAATTATTTTGTTCATTCCAGTGTTCAGGATGGTGTTACTATTAGCAGTTTAACTGATGAGTACTACAGTAATAAATTCATTTCTGGAGGAAGAATTTCGAGTACTCGCTAAGGCATGAATTCAACCAATTGTCGTATTCAACACTGTTCAAATTATATTCCACCAGCTGCAATTTAATGTTGGATAAAATCCATTGCAATCAAATGATTTTATTATTTCCGTAAGCCTACTCTTTTTTGAATGGTATTCCAAATAGGTAAAATATCAGAAGATAATTTTAATAAGATGGTTCCTGACCCATATAAGGTGATGAAGCAGGCACTTCTAATCACTAGCCAAATGAATCCATGGTAGCTATCAAATAGAAAGTAACAGCAATAATATGAGCTTATCCCTAAAATAATGGTGAACAAAGATTGAAGACTAAAAGGTTGCATGTTGAACTTTTTTTGCAAATACCAATATCGGATGATATTATATATTGTAAATGAAATAAGGTTGGCAATTGCAGGTCCCATTACATCAAAATAATATTTAGTTAGAATGTAATTCAATGGAAGGGTAATAGACAGCAAAATTACACCTGTATAAAATTCAAATTTCCATAGTGAAGATGTGGCAATAATTTGTGCATTGACACCCGTGCCCATATCTACGATGCGCATCAAACCAATGAAAAAGAAAACCCATCTAGCATCTAGATAGCCAGTTTGCAAATGAAAAGTAAAAATACCATCTGCAAAATTTAACCAAATGAGTGAAAACATTCCTACAGCAAATATCAATTGGTTGATGGATGATTGACGATAAATTGTTAAAATCCTTTGATGGTCTTTGTCTTTCCAGGCTTTCGATAGTGCAGCGATAGAGGAGGATATAATCCCTCGTTGAGGTGCTTGAATCAGGCTAGCCATATTTTGTGCCAACGAATATACTGCCACTGCCGCCAGTCCATTATTTGAAACAGAAGCTAATAAAATGGTGTCGAATACTCCAGCTACAGCATATACCAATGTACCCCCATAAATAAATTTGACAAGGGTCAGGATTTTTTTTGAAAACTTTTTAGTTACAATACTTACCTTAAAAGTAAAATGCAAATCCCCTTTTTTTATTAAATATCCTAATAAAATAATTGCGATGACTAAATAGGTAAAGGAATAGATTTTGATAAAAAGGTCAAACTTCCCTAACCAGCCTATAAAAGTGCATATTATTAAAATAGTAGTAAGTCCACGAAACAGGACCTCGCGTAAAAAGTTGGTGAAGATGGATTTTTTTTGTTGCCAAGCATAACTTTCTAAAATACTATACAAAGTAAGTCCAAGCCCAAAAGGAAATACCCAGTAATAATAATTTACAAATTCCGGTGAGTTTTTTCCAAATTTAAAGATGATGAGCTCCTTGAAATACAAGCCACCGATTACTACAAAGCAAAAACCAATGAGTGAAACTAATAAAGCCCAGGTCAAAATATCATTTCGCTTTTTATCTAAATTATCCTGGTAGTAAGGGTAAAACTTGAAAATATAGGATGGCATTCCAAGATTGGCAAAGGAAAACATTAGGTTAGCCAATGCTATAAAAATTCCGGTGAGTCCGTATTGCTCTTTGGAAAATCCACCTTCCTTTGTAAATAAATAGGTATTAAAAAATCCTAGGGCAAATCCAACATACACCATCAACGACGAAATAATACTTTGCCTTCTGATTTGGCTCATATGCTTGTTTGATGCTAAATTAATCTACCTTTTTGGTTTTGATATAAAAATTTGGATCCACTGAAAAATCACTATTATTATCGGGGTTTAAATTAGCTGTTTGCCATTTTTCTGTTGGCTTAATCCAAAGATTAGGTTTTCCCATTAATTTTAAAGGCATTTCAAATCCTTTCATGCAATTGGTATATCTGTAAAAAAGCTTGTTTTTCTCCACCCTATATTCCAATACGGGTATTTGTACTGTTCTTAAATATTGATCAAATACTTTGTTGAAATTTATTTTGGACTGTTCAGAAATGTAATTCTCTACTTGCTTTGATGTAACCGTTTGATGATAGAATGTTGAATTAAGGCCTCTCAATATCTTTCTGAACAGTTCGTCATCATTGATTATTTGCCGAATGGTATGTATCATGTTGGCAGCCTTATTATACATATCACCACTTCCTTGTTTGTTAACATTATAGGGACCAATAATTGGTTTATCGTTGGATATATTTTTTCTGATACCAGTAATATAATCGGTCGCGGCGGTTTTGCCATAATAAAATTCAGTAAACAATGTTTCTGAATAGTTGGTAAAACCTTCATGCACCCACATATCGGCAATATCCTTGGTAGTAATATTATTTCCAAACCATTCGTGTCCACTTTCGTGAATAATAATAAAATCCCACTTGAGCCCCCAGCCGCTGCCGCTCAAATCCTTTCCTAAATATCCGTTTTGATAGCCATTGCCATACGCAGTGGCACTCTGGTGTTCCATGCCGAGGTGGGGTGCGTCTACTAATTTATATCCATCTTTATAGAATGGGTAAGGACCAAACCAATACTCAAATGCTTTCATCATTTTTGGGGCGTCTAAAAAATGGGTTTTTGCTTTGTCCAAATTATAATCCAATACCCAATAATCCATATCCAAATCACCTTTTTCGCCCTTGTATACTTCACTAAAATGAACATATTTGCCCACATAAGGGATAATCGAATAATTATTGATGGGAGAGGATACTTCCCAATGAAAGGTAGAACTGCCATCTTTATTATTTGAACTACCTATCAATCGTCCATTCCCTACTGTTAGTAATGTATCTGGGCAGGTTACCCAAAGCGATGCAGATTCCGGCTCATCACTTTGATGATCCTTACAGGGGTACCAAACGCTAGCACCCAGTCCCTGACAAGCGATGCTAAACCATGGGTTGTTGTTTTTATCTTTTTTCCAGATAATGCCTCCATCCCATGGAGGTCTTTTTGCTACAATGGGCTTGCCATGATAATAAACGATCAGGTGTACAATTGATGAATTGGCTAAAAGGGTTGGAAATAAATTAGATGAAACTCGGTAGGCATTTCCATCTTTTATAATGGCTGTTTGATTTATTTTTTGGGGTTTTAATGTATTGGAAGAAAGAATAATACTATCCATTATTAAAGGTTCCTGCAAATCAAGTTGTAAATATTTTCCATTTTTTAACAACTTGAAACTAATGTCATTGTATCCACTAATCAGGCTATCCTTCATTGAAAATTTGACATGTAGATCGTATTGAATCACATCCCACCAATCTCTTCCCGGGCCAAAATTACCTCGTAAGGTATCGGCATGGGTATAGCTTGAATTTTTAGTATTGACTTGTTGGGCAGTCAAATTTATTTTAAGAGTTAATATTGTCAATATTGCCAACGGGTAAAACTTAATCCATTTCATTTTATAAACTTAATTAAAATTGTAATGAAATAATGAATAATTGAGAATGTTCTCTAATTTTATTAAAATAATTGCAGTTTATCGTTTTTTTTTCCTCGGAAGCTAATTACATATAAATTATTCATCATGTCATTTCAACTATTTACTAAAGATGAAATTTAAGCAACCCAATTTTTATTTTCACACATTCATTTCATTCATATTTTATTTAATACTGTTATGTTCTTGTTCTGATCATGTTCATCAAGACAAAAAAATCTTTCATTATAATGAGCAAACTGGCATTGCGAGTTTGGATCCTGCATTTGCAAAAAATCAATCCATTATGTGGGCCATACACCAATTGTATAATACGTTGGTTGAGGTAGATGATCAATTAACAATAAGACCATCGCTTGCAAAGCGATGGGAAGTATCCACTGACCAGCTTGTTTTTACCTTCCATTTAAGAACAGATGTTTACTTTCATGATAGCCCTGTATTTGCTGATGGTAAAGGTCGGTTATTGACTGCAAAGGATGTTGCTTATAGTCTGGGTAGAATTACCAATGCAAATGTTGCCAGCCCTGGCGCATGGATATTCAATAACCGAATTGATTCTGCTATTGGTTTTAGCGTGCTCAATGACTCCACTTTTCAATTAAAATTACTACGTCCCTTTCAACCTATATTGGGGATTTTAAGTATGCAATATTGTTCAATTGTACCCAAAGAGGCAGTTGATAAATATGGAGATGATTTTCGCAGAAATCCTGTTGGGACTGGCCCTTTTGAAATGATAACTTGGGTAGAAGGGCAGGCACTACTGTTTAAAAAAAATGAACGCTATTTTGAAAAGGATAGCAGTGGAATACAATTACCTTATTTGGATGGGGTAAAAATCAGCTTTTTTGAGAGTAAGGCGACTGAGTTTCTGGAGTTTCAACAGCAACGACTTGATTTCATCAATGATATCGATGCATCTTTCAAGGATGAAATACTAACCAAAACAGGTCGTCTTAAAAAGCAATGGGAGGGGAAGTTGCTATTACAAAAGCATGATTACCTAAATATAGAATACTTAGGTATACTGGTAGATACTACTAATATCTTGGTCCAAAACTCACCCTTGCGATTACAAAAAATACGACAGGCGATTAATTACGGTTTCGACAAAAATAAAATGATGTTGTACCTGCGTAATTCAATCGGAACTGCAGCTACAAGTGGATTTGTGCCAGCTGGAATGCCCTCCTTTGATTCGAGTGTAGTTAAGGGGTATCAATTTGATGCTAAAAAAGCAGTGCAATTGCTGGAAGAAGCCGGATTTGCTGGTGGAAAAAATTTGCCTTCAATTAAATTATTGACCATCCCTATTTATTCAGATCTGGCAGCTTACATTGCAAATGAACTCAATCTCATCGGCATCCATATTCAGGTAGAAGTGGTCCAAAAAAGTTTATTATTGGAGCAGACATCCAAATCGCAGGCGCTATTTTTTAGGGGTAGTTGGATTGCTGATTATCCTGATGCAGAAAATTTCCTAGGTGTATTTTATGGAAAGAACCCTTCACCACCAAATTATACCCGATATAATAATGTGAAATATAATCAATTGTATGAACAGGCTATTGCTGAAAAAAGCGATTCGATCCGTTATCAATTGTACCGCAAAATGGACCAGCTCATTATGATCGATGCCCCGGTGGTTCCCCTTTGGTATGATATGGCAATCCATTTAGTGCATACCAATATTGAAAATTTTAATCCCAACAGTTTAAATCTGTTAGAATTGCGAAAAGTAATTAAAAAATAGTTGGGACAAATTTCTTTTTTTTAAGAAAAAATGTCTATCTTAGTATAAATATTTTTAATATATGGATACGGCTAAGGATACTAAAAAAGTATTTAAGCAATACGCTGATTACATCCAAGAAGAAGCTAGCAATATGGTTTCCGAGCCTTCAGCCATTTATGCTTCAGCCTTTGACGATATGTTAACTGTTACCAGTTACGATAAAGATTTTGCCGCCGATCTTTTAGATGTTTCCTACAAAACTGTTTCTAGATACCAAAAGGATAAAAAGAAATTTAGCCCTTTACAAAGCGAATATGTTTTAAAAACCATTGTACTTTTTAATAAAGGCAATGAAGTATTTGGCAGTACAGAAAGTTTTAACCGCTGGTTAGATAAGCCATCTTTTGGACTAGGCAATCGTATTCCACGTTCTTTTATTACTACCGTAGGAGGTATTCATTTTATCCAAGATGAACTCAACCGGATTGCTCATGGAGATTTAGCCTAATCATCCTAAGCATGAATGTTTACAGAATTACACAAATACAATTTAGTAACTCCTTGACCGCTTCGGGTTTGGCTGCAAGATGGAATTATGGGGGAAGTTTTGTAATCTATACAGCTGAGAGCCGCTCCTTAGCTTGTCTTGAAAATTTGGTACATAGAAGCGGGGAGGGGAGAAATGATTTGTTTAAAATAATGGTGATAGAAATTCCCGATAACCTTTCGGTAGATAAAATTGAACTGGCCTCATTAAAAAAAAATTGGAACAGCATTGAAAACTACTCATATTGCCAGTCATTGGGAAATAAATGGTTGAATGACTATAACAGTTGCATCCTACAGCTTCCTTCTGTAGTAATGAAACAAGAACATAATTATTTGATTAATCCACAGCACCCCGATTTTGCTAAAATTAAACTACGAGGAAAGGAAGATTTCGATTTCGACAAACGTTTTTAATTAATGCTTCTTCAGTTTACTTTTAAACACTTTTTCAAATTTTTCCACTTTGGGTCTAATCACAAACTGGCAATAACTTTCACTTCCATTTAGATTGAAATAATTTTGGTGATAGTCTTCGGCAGCATAAAATTTTACAAAAGGCTCCAATTTGGTAACAATTGGATTGGCCCAGGCACCAGATTTATTTAAAGCAGTGGCATATTTTTGTACCTTGGCTTTTTGAATGGCATCATGATAAAAAACCACACTGCGATATTGCGTTCCTATATCATTTCCCTGCCTGTTGAGCGTTGTTGGATCGTGTACTTGCCAAAAAACTTCCAATAGCTCGTCATAGGTAATCTTTGAAGGATTATAAATGATTTGCAAACATTCAGCATGGCCAGTTGTGCCTGTACAAACTTGTTTGTAAGTGGGCGATTCCACTGTACCACCACTATAGCCACTAGTAACTTTTACAACGCCCTCTAATTGCTGAAAAACAGCTTCTGTACACCAAAAGCATCCTGTTCCAAATGTAGCGGTTTCTACTACCAGCTTTTCATTCATAGTTTTAGATTTAACATTCGGCTTTGTCTGAGCTAAACAAAATTGGCCATACAAAGAACAAATGATGATAATGAAAGATTTCATGTTATATAATTTTTTTAGGCTTATCAAATTGAAAAAATAGGATAAGTTTAGATCTCGACAATATTGAAATGATTTATCCTATTCCAATTGGGATACTTATTTAAATATGAATGTAAAATTAAATAGCTTAGATGATAAACAATTTTAAAACCCAAAAGTTTATCAAATATCTAACTTATTGTACAAATTTACATTGATTTGTATACAAACCTGATTATGCTGATGTAATACATTAATGAATCTGCTTTCAGTAGCGTTGTATGGATAGTTAATTCCGTATTTTTGCGTACTTAAATAACTATCATTTAGGAGTTAAAATCATATGAAATTTTTTCCGGAATCCGCATTACAACAGTTAGAATATGAAAAGGTAAAGTCTTTATTGGCTGAATATTGCAAAACCGAATATGCCAAGGACAAGGCAGCCAATTTACGAATCCATACCAAAAAAGAATTCATAGATCTAGAATTGGGGCAGAGTCATGAATATAAACTTCTGCTTCAAACGGGTATTTATTTTCCCAATGATTTTATTTTAAATTTAACCAAAGAACTTAAGTTATTGGGTATTGCAGGGGCCGTACTTTCTGGTGAGCAATTTTTACATATCCGAAAGCTGACAGAAAATACTGGGAGCATATTTCGCTGGTTTGATAATGAACGAAGGATTGCTTATCCAGCACTATCTAAAGTGATTGAAAACACCTACTTTGAAAAATTAGTAACGGTATTGATTGATGAGATACTAGATGAGTCGGGAAATGTAAAAGACAGTGCCAGTGAAAACTTGGCAGCTATTCGCATGAACCTTTTTCGAAAAAGAAATGATCTGCGCCGAATATTCGATAAAATGATCACCAAGCTTAACAAGCTGGGTTACCTTGCCGACATAGAGGAAAGTTTCATTAATGGCAGAAGGGTATTGGCCGTTTATGCGGAGCAAAAGCGGATGATTAAGGGGATTTTACATGGTGAAAGTGATAGTCGTAGAACAACCTTCATTGAACCGGAAGAAACAACTCAATTGAATAATGATATTTTTTCGTTAGAAAACGAAGAGCGAAAAGAAGTATATAAAATTCTTAGATCGTTGACCCAATCCTTGAGTGCCTATGCACCCCTTTTAAAAACCTATCATGATATTGCGGGTAACTACGATTTTATCAATGCCAAAGCTAAATGGGCTATCCAAATGGGTGGCAATTATCCCAAAGTGCATGACAAAGCCCATATTCATTTAATACAGGCTTATCACCCTTTATTGCTCATCTATAACAAGATCAACCAAAAGCCTACCATACCGGTAAACCTTACCCTAAATGACAAAAGTAGGATTTTAGTAATCAGCGGTCCAAATGCTGGGGGTAAAACGGTAACACTAAAAACGGTTGGTCTTTTGCAGCTAATGTTGCAAAGTGGCTTACTAGTTCCAGTGCATCCGGATAGTGAGATGGGGATTTTTAAACAGATCATGATCCATATTGGTGATACACAGAGCCTCGAATTTGAGCTAAGTACCTATTCTTCGCATTTGAAGAATATGAAACATTTTATGGAAAATGCCAATGGGAAAACGTTGTTTTTCATCGATGAATTGGGTAGTGGAAGTGATCCTAATTTAGGAGGCGCTTTTGCAGAAGTCATCATGGAGGAACTGGCACAAAAACATTCTTTTGGTATTGTAACCACCCATTATTTGAATTTAAAAGTAATGGCAAACAAAGTGCCTGGAATCATTAATGGCGCCATGCAATTTGACGAAACCAATTTATTGCCACTTTATAAATTGGTAGTAGGCAAACCAGGTAGTTCCTACACATTTTCCATAGCCGAGCGAATTGGACTAGAAAAAAGGCTGATTCAAAAAGCTAGATCCCTTGTAGATGAGGATCATTTTACACTAGATAAATTACTCAACAGAACTGAGCAGGACCTGCAGAAAATAGACCATGACAAAAAGGAATTAAATCAGTTATTAAAAGAAAATGAGCGACTGAAAAAAGAAATGCAGCAGGTAATGGATAAAGAAAAGCATTTACAGGAGGTAGAGCGCTTGAAATACCAGCATTTAATCACAGAGGACAAGCTAGGCTATTTAAAAGATATGGAACGCAGGTTAAAGGCGATGGTGATAGAATGGCGTAAAGCTGAGGATAAGGACAAAGTGGTTAAAATGATCCATGCGCTCTTATTTAACCAAAAAGAAAAGATGGTAAAGGAAAAACATGCTAAAAAAGGCAGTGAAAAGTTCGTAGAAATAGGGGGTGATATTCAAATAGGTGATAAAGTGAGGATGAAATTGAACCGTCAGGTAGGAATTGTAAAAGAAATTAGAGGAAAAAAATGTGTGCTGCAAGTGGGTGTAATGCCTATTACTGTTGACTTAAAGGATTTGGTGGTCGTAAAAGACAAGGTTACCGAACAAATAAATGTATAAATATTTTGGCTTAAAATAATTCAACCCGTACTTTTGCGCCGGAGAGTTGGCAGAGCGGTCGATTGCGGCAGTCTTGAAAACTGTTGACTGTTACAGGTCCTGGGGTTCGAATCCCTAACTCTCCGCCATTTATAAGTGCAAACAATTGATTTTCAGTTGTTTGCATTTTTTTTTGGGTGGGGTTCAAATTTGGCCTTTTTGGATCAAGATTTTTCGAATCAAGTTTACTGCCAACCCAATTCAGCAAAAAAGGGGCAGATGAAGCAACTTCGCCCTGATATGTTAAAAGCCCTCTTCGTATCAACTAAAATATGGCAGTAATAAACTGCCTATTGCATCCCCACTTTATTTTGTTTAATTTAAAGTTATCCATGATATTAATATTGCGAGTCGATTATTGAATGTTTTAATCAAAAATCGAGATAAGTTAGATGTTTCCTATTTGATAGTAGATTCCCCCATTCCATAATTATCCTTCATATCCTACGCTAAACTTCTGGAATGTAAAAATTTTTGGAGACAAGATAGCCAATGAGTTCAATAGCATCTTGAGCATTATTGGTGATGAGTTATACTAATAAATTCTAATGCTTTTTGGCAATAATTTTTCAATAATTGATTAATCCGCAACATTATATTTTCATTACTCTTAACACTTCACTTTATGAAACAAGTTAGCTTATTGTTCTTAGCTTCAGCATTATTCATTTCAAATTCTTCAACCGCCCAAATGAACTTTAACGGAGAGTTAGCTAAAGTAAATTTAGAAGATTTGCAAGGAGGAATTGCAGACTTTAGTAAAGCAATAGCGCTTAATGCGAAAGATACTTTTGCTTATTTTAACAGAGGGTATTCAAAATTTAAATTAGATGATTATAAAGGTGCTATAGCAGATTATAGTAAAGCAATAGACCTTAATCCTTCATTATCATATGCCTTATTCTGCAGAGGAAATGCAAAATCTATGTTAGAAGATTTCCGAGGGGCAATAGCCGACTTTAATAAAGCAATAGAACTTAATCCTAACAATGAACTTTCTTATTTTAGGAGAGGGCATGTAAAAGTACAATTAGAGGACTATCAAGGGGCAATAATAGACTTTAATACAGGAATTGCGCTTGATCCAAATGATGATATTGCTTATTTTAACAGAGGGTATTCAAAATTTAAAATAGATGATTATAGAGGTGCTATAGCAGATTATAGTAAAGCAATAGAACTTAACCCGTCATTACCAGCTGCCAATTGTAACAGAGGATATGCTAAAGTACAATTAGAGGACTATCGAGGGGCAATGGAAGACTTTAGTAATGCAATTGAGCTTGATTCGAAAGATACCCTTGCTTATAACAACAGAGGATTTACAAAATATAAATTAGAAGATTTCTATGGAGCGGTAAAAGATTATAACAAAGCAATAGAGCTTAATGCGAGTTATGCAAAAGCCTATTTTTACAGAGGGTTGGTAAAAATAATATTAAATCAAAAAGATATCGGTTGTTTAGATCTTAGTAAAGCGGGCGAGTTAGGATTTGAAAATGCTTACGAAATGATTAAGAAATTATGCAAGTAGTCTCTCTTTAACTAAAATACCATAGGTCCGAATCCGAAACTCTCCCCCACTTAATACTGCAA
>JBIKOV010000274.1:0-4282 GCA_044357815.1 Ferruginibacter sp.
TCAAAAATATTCACGCCTCATTTTACTACCAAAAACTCTGGCACAGGTTTAGGATTAGCGATGTGCAAAGGTATTGTCGAAGAATGCAAGGGAAATATCTGGTTTGAAACTGTTTTAGGAAAGGGAACTACCTTTTTTGTGGAGTTGCCTTTGACCATCCTTTAAATATTTTTCATTTTCTTTCTGCTCGTTAAATATTGTTCCAGCTCTTTCAATCCAAAGCTACTTAGGTTTTGCTCTTTGGTAAGCATTGCTTTTTGCGCTACCAGTACACCATACCTAATATCGTCAAATCCTTCCGGTGAATGTGCATCCGGATTGATGGAAATCAACACATTTTTTTCCAATGCATAGTCCATATATCGCCAATCAATGTCTAACCTGCTGGGGTGGGCATTTAATTCTATCACTACCTGATTGGCTGCACAGGCATCAATGATACGTTTGTGATCTACGGGATACCCTTTTCTGCTTAACAGCAATCTTCCTGTCATATGCCCCAAAATAGTAGTAAAGGGATTTTCGATGGCATTCATCAGTCGAAGCATGGCTTTCTCCTCATTCATCTTTAAATTGGAGTGTATGGAAGCAATTACCAGGTCGAAAGTAGATAGGATATTGTTACTGTAGTCAAGGCTGCCATCATTCAAGATATCACTTTCAATACTTTTAAAAATCTTGAAAGGGGCCAGTTGACTATTTAATGTATCGATATAGGCATGCTGTCCTTTTAGCCTTTCTACTTCTAATCCATTTGCATAAAAAGCAGATTTACTATGATCGCTGATCACTAGGTATTCAAAACCTTTTGATATTGCATTTTTTGCCATTTCCTCTATTGTATTACTACCGTCACTCCAGTTGCTATGGCTGTGGATAATACCCTTGATGTCCGTAACCTTTATTAGTGGAGGTAAGGCATGCAGTTTCGCCCTGTCAATTGTGCTTGCAAATTCTCTTTGGCAATTGGGAATAAAGTGTATTGCAGCCTGGCTAAAGATTGCTTCTTCATTATTGCAAGAGGGATAATCTATATGAGGGAATTGTTGTGAAAATGCAGTGGCAAATTCCTCAGCGCATCCTTTCATAAAAATTAGTTTCATCTTTTCCATGCTATTGGAACTATAGAGTCGGATTTTTATACCAACAGAAAGCTTGTATAGGATATCCGATTCATTTTTCTCCATTAGCACTAAGTCTTCACTAGCCGACAAAGCCTTTTCTATATTTTGAATGGATTCATCGATTACAATTTCGAGTTCATGAATAATCTCCAGCTGTCTTAGATAGGATCCTGTAAAAGCAATCGATTTTTCAGGGAATAATTGTACAAAAAAACTTTTGATGGCTTCCTGCAGTGGCTCAATCTGAGCATAAAGAAAGCTTCCCTGGCTCTTTAAATAAAACTCAATGGTTTCAATTAAGCTTTGTTGGGTTTTTTCGCCAAAGCCCTTGTATAGTTTTAGCCGGTTTTCCTTGCAAGCATATAATAGCTCCCCAATACTTTCAATTTCCATTTCTTTCCAAATGGTAGCAATTTTTTTCGGGCCAATACCTTTGATATGTAACATCTCCAGTACTCCAGATGGAGTTTTTGCAATCATCTCTTCCAGTGCTTGTAGTGACCCAGTGGTTAGCAATTCAATTACCTTTTTACCGGCTGATTCGCCAATTCCTTTTATGCCAAATAATTTTTCAGTAGGAGTTTCACTCAGTTGTATGGGTAGTTTTTCTATAGTAAATGCTGCAGCAGCGTAAGACTTGGCTTTAAAACTGTTTTCATCGTGGATGTCCATCAGTTTGGCCAATAAAGAGAAAGATTCTGCGATCTGGTAGTTATTCATAGTTCAAATGTAAATCGAATTTTCAAAACTTATCTGTAAGAGCTGGTCGTATTTTATCATTAATATGGCTAGGGGGCATTTAAGCAGTTCGTTACTGACAAAAATAAAGGTAGGTGGGGCGGGTTCTGATAAAGATATAGGGTGTGCAAACAAAAAGTCCCGGCGATTGCCAGGACTTTTTTATTAGTTTCGCTTTTAAAAAAGCAAAGCTTACTTCTTTTTTGCAGCAGCTTTTTTAGCTGGAGCTTTCTTAGCTGGAGCTTTTTTAGCTGGAGCAGCTTTTTTTGCTGGAGCAGCTTTTTTTGCTGGAGCAGCTTTTTTTGCTGGAGCAGCTTTTTTAGCTGGAGCTTTTTTAGCTGCAGCTTTTTTAGCTGGAGCTTTTTTTGCAGGAGCAGCTTTTTTAGCTGGAGCTTTTTTAGCCGCTTTTTTTGCAGTTGCCATGTTCTTTAAAATTTAATTGGTTAGTAAATAATACTTAAAATTAAAAATATTTTTTTATCTACCAAAAAAAACTTTATTTTTTATGCAGATGCTTCCACCGCATTGATAGAAATAAAGCTCTTGTCGCCTCTTCCTTTTTTAAATTCTACAATACCATCAGACAGTGCAAAAATTGTAAAATCTTTTCCAAGACCAACATTTTTACCTGGATGATACACAGTGCCACGTTGACGTACAATGATATTGCCTGCAATAGCGGGTTGTCCGCCATAGATTTTTACACCTAATCTTTTGCTTTGTGAATCACGGCCATTTTTAACCGAACCCTCACCTTTTTTATGTGCCATTTTTAATTATTTTTTTTTATTTCAGATTTCGATTTATGGGCTTATTTGTACATTTATTCGCTGATTTTCAATATTTCATTGATCTCTGCTAAATGAAAAATTCGCTGCAATTAAGCGATTTCAGTCACCTGTATTTTTGTGTAGTGAGTGCGATGTCCGTGTTTTTTACGGAAGCCTTTTCTTCTTTTCATTTTAAAGGCAATCACTTTGTCACCTTGTACAAGGTCGAGCAAAATTTCAGCTTTTACGATTGCTTTTACATTGGTACCGATGGAGATTGTGCCGGCATTGTCGGTCATCAGAACTTCTGAAAACTCAACTTTGTCACCACGCTTACCTTCAATATGCGGTACATACAAGCTATCGCCTGCTTTCACTTTAAACTGTTGACCTGCTATTTTTACTACTGCTAACATATAACCAAAATTTAGGACGGCAAAGGTAAGGGAATTCAGATTATAATGAGAGAATTATAAAAGGGATTTTTAGAAAAAACCTGGTTCCCCGTCTTTTATAGGTGATTTTAAGTGTAAAATCATCTAAAGAGGGTTAAAAATACAATCCAAATACTGTTGCGTGATAAACTTATTATATTCGCTTTTTTTTATGAAACATATCTTTTTCCCATTTAGGGTGCTTTTTTCCCTGTATGGCTTTTTGCTTTTTATACTTGTATTGCTCTTGCTATTTCCACTGGTGATAGCTGCTTCTTTTTTTGGAAAAATCAGAGGAGGGAATATGATTTATAGAATATGCCAGTTTTGGGCGGATTCCATGATGATATTTTGGGGGATCCGTCATCGCAATTTTTTTGAGGCCCATCATGATAAAAATAAACAATATGTTTTTATTTTTAACCATATTTCCTACATGGATATTCCTATTATAATGAAGGCGATTCGTAAACAACCATTCAGGATTTTAGGGAAACAGGAAATGGCTAAGATACCTGTATTCGGTTTTTTGTACCAAAATGCGGTGGTAATGGTAGACCGAAGCAGTGCGAAAAGAAGGGCAGAAAGTGTGGAGCAATTAAAATTGTTTATCCGAAAGGGGGTATCTGTGGTAATTGCCCCAGAAGGAACATTTAATATGACCAGCAATCCATTAAAGGAATTTTATGACGGGGCATTTAGAATTGCCATTGAAACCCAAACGCCCATTAAACCAATTTTATTTTTGGATACCCACCATCGGATGCATTACAAAAGTATATTTACATTGTTGCCAGGCAGGTCAAGGGCAGTCTACTTGGAAGAAGTGAGCGTGGTGGGACTAACCATAGATGATTTGCAGCTTTTGAAAAAAAAGGTGTACGATTTAATGGAAAAGAAATTGGTTGCCTATCAGGCAAGTTGGATAAGACCATCTTAAAATACAATCGAGCTGTAAACATATTGAATGAGTGATCAAAACCAAATACCCCTTTTTAGTATTCCTGCAGCCAAGGCGGACCCAACGGATTCATTTGGTGCAGCTGCTATCCAGGCCACTGATAGTTTGCCTGGAGTGATTGGGCTAGGCAGTGGCAATTCTTTATTTGCTGCTGTAATTCTCCCACTCGCATTGCCTACCACTTATACGTATGGGGTTCCTGAAATTTTTTCCAAAGTTATTCAACCTGGCTGTAGGGTAGAAGTAGTTTTGGGT
>JBIKOV010000069.1:0-15301 GCA_044357815.1 Ferruginibacter sp.
ACCATGATGGGGTTTAACAATACTACTGTTATCATTCCAAGTATACCTGTGAAACCAATTGATACTACCGGAGCGGGAGATGCTTTTGTGGGCGCAGTTTTATATCAACTTAGCTGCCTTTCGTCGGATCAAATACTATCTTTATCGGCTCAGGACTGGACGAAAATAATGGCCAATGGAAATAAAGCCGGTGCCCGCACCTGCGAGTACATGGGTGGAATGGATGCTTTTAAAAATTTGAGTAATCAAATTTTCGAATAACCTTACTGGGTAAAAAATGCAGTTGTTCTAAAAAATTACTGCTCAATAAAATTTACAGTTAGTTCGCAGCCCTTGCCAGGAAAAGAAATTAATTTCATTTCTCCATTGAATAATGCTGCTCTTGCTTTGATATTGAGCAAGCCCACCCCTTTTGATTTGAGGGTCGTGTTGAATCCAATTCCATTGTCTTTTATTTTTAGTAAAACGCCTTCTTTTTTATTGGCAACTTTTAGCCAAACTTCAGCGGCCTTTGAATATTTTCGAATATTGTTAAACTGTTCCTGTACAATTCGATAGATACTCAATTTCAATTCTGCAGAGCTGGTATTTTCTTTGAATGAGCCGATATCAATATGAACTTTTATTGAACTGGTAGCCGTAAGGTCATCGGCAATATATGCTAGGGCATCTTTTAGTTCTGAAATGGTCAATGTAGGCGGAATCAGCGAGTGGGAGAGTGATCTTATCTCAGCTATTGCAGCGGCAACGAGGCCCTCGGATTGATCAAGGAATTGATTGGGTAGGTTTTCCTTTCCCCTAGCGAGTCCTAAATATAATCTTGCGCTACTCAGTAGCTGGTTAACATTGTCATGTAGTTCGCGGCCAATTGCTTGCTTTTCCTTTTCTTGGGCCTCAAAAACAGCTTCGGTAATTTCTTTTTGATTTTTAATTTTTGCATCTGTTATTGTATTTTCTAGCAATACATTTTCTGTAACATTAATTCCCAATGAAAGTATCAATGAGCTTCCTTTAAATTCAATATTGTGTGAGGCAATATCCATAAAAAAAATTTCGCCCGACTGGTTGACCTGTTGACGGCGAGAATTTTTATGTAATAAAAAATCTATTTTAGCTAGCTGATTCATTGGCTGAAGCTGCTTTATATCTTCAGGTGGTTGAAGGTCTACAATCGACTTGGTTAAAAAATTTTTTTTGGAATATTGGTATTCTTTGCAACAGGCATCATTTACTTCAATGATATTAAAATTTGCAGGATCCCAAATTAAAATGCTAGCTGGGTTGTTATTAAACAAATACCTATACCGCTCTTCAGATTCCATTAATATGGAGGCTGTTTTTTTTCTTTCAATACTATAAAGAATTGTTTTGGCTAAAAGCTTTTCATCAAAGTCACCCTTTATTAGATAATCCTGTGCACCCAGCTGAATGGATTCAAGTGCAAGTTGTTTATCCGAAATGCCCGATAAAATAACTACAGGAATATCCCCTGAATAGTTTCGGAGGGTTTTATAAGTCCGGATGCCCATGCTATCAGGGAGCGAAAGATCCAGTAAAATAATATCAATCGATTCATTGATTGCATCCACTGCGTTTTGAATGCGGGCGCAAGTGAATATATTTTTTATTACAATACCCGAAGCGTTTAATAATTCAGTTAGTAAAAACTGCTCCTCTTTATTGTCTTCAACCATCAAAATATTGATAGGGGAATTTGGTAACATAGCAATTTAATTTAAAGAAGCACAGTGAATGAATGCCGATTCCATTTGAATCATAGCAATTACTTTCGGCTTTGATAACAAAGGATTTTGTTGGATGGAAACCTTTTATTGAGCTGTGGGGGAACCCCTTCGACCGTCTTCCTTTTTTTATAATCCATTGAAAAAATACTAAGGAGCGGATATTGTTGGGCTGAACTGCTATAAAGGTACTATTTTTCCAAAAAAAGGCAAGTCCAATATTTATAGTTGATTGGGCTTTATAAATATTCCAAAAATATTGGGCAGCAGTAGGGTTGTATTTATTGAAAAAAGGCATATTCATTCAAAAATCAGTGGTTTGGGTGATCTTAACTAGTCAATTCAACTGCCGGAATTAGTAAAATCGGACCCCTTCCCAGCATAACCAGCCATCAAGTTTATTTTTTAACTTTCACCCATTTATTTTAGTAACTTTAAAGGAGAGTTCATTCAATTAGAATGGTTCTCGCTTATTAATTAGTTCCCGATGTGTGCCAGTATTCATCTGCCTAGATGATGGAATATCTTTTGCTAAATAATAGAAATCTGAATTGCTTATTTAGGAGATTTATCTGCCTTCATTGAATCACCATTATTTGTAGATGCAAAAAAAGGATGCCGGGTATGAAAAAATTTTTATTAATAGATGACCACGAAATTGTTCGTTCAGGAGTTAACAATGTTTTGCAGGAATTATTCAAGCCTTGCGAAGTATTGGAGGCCTTTGATGAAAAATCTGCCTTAGCCCAACTAAAGGCCAATAGATACGACCTTGTGATCATGGATGTTCAAATGCCTGAAACAGATACTACAGGCCTGATGGAATATATCAAAAACAGATATCCCGGCACAAGGGTGCTCATTTTTTCGATGAGTCCTGAAAATGTATATGCCAAAAGATTTTTTAGAGCGGGAGCCATGGGCTTTTTGTCAAAAAATTCAGGCGTTACCGAATTGAAGAAAGCCTTGGAGTTGGTTTTAAACGACCGCAAATATATTAGTGAAAATCTTGCAGAACAATTAGCAGCTGAGATCGGTTCGCAACAACCAGACAATCCTTTTGAAAAACTCAGTGCAAGAGAATTTGAAATTGCCAATCTGTTAATGTCTGGAAAATCAGGCAGTGAAATTTCTGAATTGCTTTCAATCAATTCATCGACCGTTGGCACGCATAAGGCCCGGCTTTTTGAAAAGCTGGATGTCTCCAATTTGCCCGAGTTGATTGAATTGGGAAGATTGTATAAATTGAATCTCCACGGCAGTTGATTTTTATCTCATGGGTGTGCTTTTTTCTTTATTATACACTTGCCCCACCCTCCTACATAAAAAAATGCATACATTGCGATTGTATATAGTAAATTTTACAATCAATTATTGGAACATTGTATGAAAAAAGTAGGCTGTTTTTATTTAACCCTTTGTTTTTTTACGAGTGTTTTTGCTCAGCAAAAGCCCAATATTATTTATATCTATGCCGATGATTTGGGCTATGGTGAATTAGGTTGTTATGGCCAACAAAAAATCAAAACGCCAAATCTGGATCAGATAGCACGCGAAGGAATTAAATTTACCCAGCACTATACGAGTGCTCCCGTGTGTGCGCCCGCCCGCTGTATGCTGATGACAGGAAAGCACAGCGGCCATAGTTATATCCGCGGCAATTACGAATTAGGCGAATTTGGGGATGACCAAGAAGGAGGGCAAATGCCCTTGCCTGAAGGAACTTTCACCGTTGCCAAACTAATGCGACAGGCAGGTTATACAACCGGAGCAATTGGCAAGTGGGGTTTGGGAATGAATGCTACTACAGGAGATCCCAACAATCAAGGCTTTGATTATTTCTATGGTTATCTAGATCAAAAACAAGCACATAATTATTATCCTACCCATCTTTGGGAAAATGGCAAATGGGATTCACTGCACAACCCTTTTATAAAAGTGCATCGTCCGCTTTCAAAAGATGCATCCGATACGGCATTCCTTAATTTCAAGGGAAAGGATTATTCACTTACTAAGATGGCTGAGAAAACGCTGGCATTTATCCGACAAAATAAAAACAAGCCTTTCTTTTTGTACTTGCCCTATACGGCCCCGCATGTATCACTGCAGGCCCCCGATGAAGCGGTGAATGAGTATAGGGGTAAATTCGATGAAAAGCCATATCGTGGTGAGAAAGGCTATGCCTCCACGCTTTATCCCCTGTCTACTTATGCTGCTATGATTACCTATATGGATAAGCAGGTAGGTAGCATTATGAAACTGCTCAAAGAATTGGGGCTTGACTCAAACACGTTGGTATTATTTTCCAGCGATAATGGTGCTACTTTTAGTGTGGGCGGTACCGACACCGGTTTCTTTAATAGTGTAGCTGGATTAAGAGGTAGAAAGCAAGATTTGTATGAAGGGGGAATTCGGGAGCCATTGATTGCACGCTGGCCCGGAAAAATACCTGCCGGAAAAACAACCGATCATGTATCTGTTCAATTTGATTTAATGGCAACCCTATCTGAACTAACAGGCGTAAAGGCATTACCCAATGACGGCATTTCATTTTTACCTACCTTGATGGGCAAAGAAAAAAATCAAAAAAAACACGATTTTCTTTATTTCGAATTTCCGGAAAAAACAGGCCAGGTAGCAATTCGTATCGGGAATTGGAAGGGAGTGAAAAGTAATATGAAAAAGGATCGAAATGCTTCCTGGGAAATCTATAATCTTGCAACAGACACCAACGAAACCACTGATGTTGCTCCAAAGCATCCAGAATTGGTTAATCAAATGGAAGTAATTATGAAAAGAGAGCACCAGTCGGCCCATATAAAAGAATGGGAATTTGTTGATCCTAAATTTTCTGCAAAAATAGCACAATGATATTTCACAGTAGGCCAATAGCTGTCGCTTTTTTGAACCAACTATTTGTAGGCTGAAATTAAATAATTGAATCATGAATAAAATATGCCTATTTGCCATTGCATTGCTTTCAAACGTACTTGTTGATGCACAGCAAAAGCCCAATGTTATCTTCATTTTGGCAGATGATTTGGGTTATGGCGATGCAAGTTGTTATGGTGCTACCAAGATTAGTACCCCTAATTTAGATAAGCTGGCTAGTAGGGGTATACGGTTTACCAATGCCCATTCCACCTCTGGCACCTGCTCACCTTCTCGTTATGCTTTAATGACGGGACAGTATCCTTGGCGAAAAAAAGGCACAGGCATTTTACCAGGCGATGCGGCATTGATTATTCCTACCGACCAAATGACTTTGCCGTCCCTTTTTCAAAAGGCCGGCTACACAACCGCTGTTGTAGGGAAATGGCATTTGGGCTTGGGCAACACCATAGCAAAAGAATGGAATGCCATAATAAAGCCAGGTCCCCTTGAAGTAGGATTTGATTATTCGTTCATTTTCCCTGCTACCGCAGATCGCGTACCTACTATTTTTATAGAAAATCACCAAGTGGTTGGATTAGATCCTACTGACCCTATTGAAGTTGATTATGCAAAAAAAGTGGGTAATGATCCTACCGGAAAAGATCATCCTGAATTACTTAAAATGAAAGCTTCTCCTGGACATGGCCATGACAATACGATTGTAAATGGCATTGGTCGCATAGGATTTATGAGCGGGGGTAATAAAGCAAGATGGTCTGATGAAGAAATGCCCCTTACATTTTTAGCAAAGGCGAAAGAATTTATTGAGGCCCAAAAAAAACAACCCTTTTTTCTTTATTATGCGTTAACCGAACCGCATGTTCCCAGGATGCCCTCCACGATGTTTAAGGGAAAAAGTAATTTGGGTTATCGGGGGGATGCTATTTTGCAGTTGGATTGGACCGTGGGAGAAATTATGAAACAGTTGGATTATCTGGGAATTGCAAAAAATACCTTAATTATTTTCAGTAGTGATAATGGTCCAGTATTGGATGATGGATACCAAGATGAGGCTGTTACAAAACTAAATGGACATACGCCAGCTGGATTGTTGCGTGGAGGAAAGAGCAGCCTTTTTGAAGCAGGTACCCGGGTCCCTTGGATTGTTAGTTGGCCCGAGAAAATTAAACCTGGTGTTTCTGACGCTATGATATGCCAGGTGGATTTACTTTCTTCATTCGCAAACCTGCTAAAAATAAAATTGCCTATCGGTGATGCAATGGATAGTGAAAATATGCTCAATGCTTTGTTGGGTAAATCTCCGAAAGGAAGAACGGTTCTGGTGGAACAGGGATTGTTGTCAACTGCCCTAATAAAAGATAAATGGAAGTACATTGAAGCAGATAATCGGCTTGCTATGAATTTGCATACAAATACTGGGATGGGAAATAATCAACAAGCACAATTGTATGATCTAAAAAATGATATCGGTGAAAAAAATAACCTTGCTGAAAAATATCCTCAAAAAATCAGTGAGTTAGTCAAGTTGTTACAAAATATAAGAGAGGGCAATGCAAAAAAATAAATCGCTACTTCCAAATAAAAGAATGGAAATTTGTTGACCCTAAATTTTCTGCAAAATAGTATAATGATATTTCACTGTAGGCCAATAGCTGTTGCTTTTTTGAAGCAACTTTTTGTAGGCTGAAATTAAATAATTGAATCATGAATAAAATATGCCTATTTACCATCGCATTGCTTTCAAACGTACTTGTTGATGCACAGCAAAAGCCCAATGTAATTATCATTATGGCAGATGATTTGGGCTATGGCGATGCAAGTTGTTACGGCGCTACCAAAATCAGTACCCCTAATATTGACAAACTTGCCAGTCGGGGTATCCGTTTTACCAATGCCCACTCCACTTCGGGCACTTGTACTCCTTCGCGATATGCTTTAATGACGGGTCAATATCCATGGCGCAAAAAGGGTACAGGAATATTACAAGGCGATGCCGCATTGATTATTCCTACAGATAAAACAACCCTGCCTTCCCTTTTTCAAAAAGGAGGATACCAAACTGCTATTGTTGGTAAATGGCATTTAGGCTTAGGCAATAGTTTGGCAAAAGATTGGAACGGCGAAGTAAAACCTGGTCCTAATGAAGTAGGGTTTGATTATTCATTTATTTTTCCTGCAACGGCTGACCGTGTACCCACTGTGTTCGTAGAAAATTATCGGGTAATTGGCTTGGATCCTGGAGATCTGATACAAGTTGATTATCAAAAATTGGTAGGCAATGAACCCACGGGCATTACAAATCCGGAATTACTTAAAATGAAATCTTCACCCAATCATGGGCATAACAATACGATAGTGAATGGAATTGGTCGCATTGGTTATATGAGCGGGGGCAAAAAAGCAAGGTGGACAGATGAAGAGATGCCGCTGACATTTTTAGCAAAGGCGAAAGAATTTATTGAGCAGAAAAGAAATCAGCCATTTTTTCTTTATTATGCATTAACAGAACCGCATGTACCTAGAATGCCTTCCACCATGTTTAAAGGAAAGAGTAATTTGGGATATCGAGGAGATGCCATTTTGCAATTGGATTGGGCCGTAGGAGAAATAGTAAAGGAGTTGGAATATTTGGGCATTGCAAATAATACATTAATCGTATTTAGCAGTGATAATGGCCCAGTGCTGGATGATGGATATATGGATGAGGCAGTTGCAAAAAAAAATGGACATACCCCTGCTGGATTATTGCGAGGAGGGAAATACAGTATTTTTGAAGCCGGCACAAGGGTGCCTTATATTGTAAGCTGGCCGGCTAAAATTAAACCGGGCATTTCTGATGCGATGATTTGTCAGATGGATTTGCTTTCTTCGTTTTCAAAAATGCTAAAAATAAAGTTGCCTGCGGGGGATGCAATGGATAGCGAAGACGTGCTTAGTGCCCTACTAGGAAAATCTCAAAAAGCAAGAAAGGTGCTCGTGGAACAAGGGGCGCAGTCAATTGCTATTGTACAAGACAACTGGAAATATATTGAATCCAACAAGGGGCAGGCTATGAATGTACTCACTAATATAGAGTTGGGAAACAGTCAGCAAGCACAATTATATGATCTAAAAAATGATATCGGTGAAAAAAATAACCTTGCTGAAAAATATCCTCAAAAACTCAGCGAATTAGTCAAGTTGTTACAAAATATAAGAGAGGGCAATGCAAAAAAATAAATCACTACTTCCAATACATTCGATTTAGTAGACCCTCAAAAAGTTTGTTTGGGCGATTTGTCAAAGTAGGTGTTTTGTGCCCTTGAATAAAAAGTGCTTGAAATGTTCAACATCGGCCGTTAAAAAATCAATCCGCCGCGGCGGATTGATTTTTTTTGTTACTTTTTTGTATCAAGGCAAAAAAGTAAAGGATCGCTATTCCCCGTAGGTTTCCAAGCCTATATAGTTCCCTTTTTTTACCAAAAAAAACTAGTTGAAATGCAAGGTTATTAATCATTCGGTTGATTATCCAGTCGTTCTTTATTGATTCATATTGATCAAAAGCTTTATCGAATGCCACTTTTCAACTTTTTGAGGGTCGACTATTTAAAAGCAGTAGTGATATTGTATAGCTAGGGAGCATTTCGAATAAAGTGAAGCGGGTATTGTAAATGTTTTGTTATTTATCTGCAAAATGAAGTATTTTCACTAAAGAAGTTAAGTGTTGTACTTATCAGTTGAACTCAGCAATTGTATTTCTACTTATTTTTAAAATATCTTATACCCCCGTTCATACTCCAATCAAAACACATGAAATATTTATTGAGATTTTTATTTTTGTTTGTCACTAGCTGTATTACTGCTAGTGGTTTTTCACAAAGTATTCCATTAGCAAAACCATCGGCAGTACAATACAAATGGCATGAGCAAGAAAGAATTATGTTTATACATTTTGGCGTAGCCACTTGGTTAGGATCAGAGTATGACGAAAATGGAAATTTTGATATCACACGCATGAACCCCAATCAACTCAACACCGATGATTGGTGTGAAACTGCAAAATTGTGGGGTGCCAAACAAATAATATTTGTAGCCAAACACGTGGGTGGATTTTGTTGGTGGCAAACCAACACCACCGAGTATGGCGTTAAAAATATTCCATGGAAAAATGGTAAAGGAGATTTGCTAGCAGATGTTGCCGCTTCTTGCAAAAAATATGGACTTAACCTAGGTGTTTATATTTATCCTGGAGATGTTAAATATGGTGCCGGTATTGGAAGTGGTGGCAAAACCACCAACCCAAATTTACAAGAAGCTTACAATAAAGTTTTTAGACAACAACTAACAGAAGTACTAACCAATTACGGCCCTATGTTAGAAGTTTGGTTTGACGGCAATTGTATAGTAGATATTGACGACATACTAGCGCAATACGCCAGCCAATCTGTTATTTTTCAGAGTAAAAAAGCGTCCATTAGGTGGCCAGGTACAGAGTCTGGCATGCTCGCTTATCCAGCCTGGAATAGTTTATCATCAAAAGACCTAAAAAGTGGTATTTCTACTCAATACAACGACGACCCTAATGGAGATGCCTGGGCGCCCCTTGAAGCCGATGCGCCACTGTATAACCATAATTGGTTTTGGAATCCCAAAAATGAAAAAAAGA
Source organism: Ferruginibacter sp. (assembly GCA_044357815.1). Classification (GTDB taxonomy): domain Bacteria; phylum Bacteroidota; class Bacteroidia; order Chitinophagales; family Chitinophagaceae; genus Ferruginibacter. The sequence goes on from JBIKOV010000069.1 coordinate 9,283, forward strand.
GAAAGTCGCAGCAAAACCTAATAGACATGTATTACAAATCAGCGGGCTATGGTGGTGTTATGTTACTCAACGCTTCACCAGATACCACAGGAAAAATTACAGAAGGCGATAAAAATGCATACCGTTTATTAGGTTCAGAAATTGAACGCAGGTTTTCAAACCCTATCCAACAATTAGACAATAAAAAAGGAACTGTGTTTACCATTTCCTTTAAAAAAATAACGCCAATCAATCATGTAGTTATAGAAGAAGATTACCAATTTGGTCACCGCATTATAAACTATACCCTACACGGTAAAATAAATGGTCAGTGGCAGGTTATTGTAAAAGGATCATCGGTGGGCCGAAAAAAAATAGACGCTTTTGCAACCCAAAACGTAACGGCTTTAAAACTCACCATTGATTCATTTGCAGATACGCCACTTTTAAGATCACTAAAAGCCTACAATGTAACGAACTACACCTATACCCCTGCGCATACAGAAACCAACGAATGGGCCATTTGTGGCAATTGGGATACGAAAACATTTAAAAATAATAAAGATACTATCACACTGGATCTTAGTAAGTTTATTACAATACCAGGGCAGTATGAAATCGTGTTTTTAGCAGATGTAGCAGTAACTGGTACTTCGATAGATTCTGCTTCAATTAATTTTGAACAACAAAACACCATGCAATCCTATCTGACCCAAAAAGACCCTAAAACATTTTACATCAATAGAACGTCGCAAGTAAGTGTTAACAGTTCCTCTACCCTTACTTTATTTATGCGTTCCAATAACGATGTATTTCAAAATAGAGGGGTATTTAAAATTAGAAAACGACCTTAAATAAAAAATAGGTACAAAAATATTGGGTTTTATTGCATAACTAGTAAGGCCGATAGTACCAACGCACAAGACGTTCAAAACGTTGCTCCAAAGCCTTCTGCTGCTCAACTTGCATGGCAAAAAGCGTAGGGTCTCGTCCGGAAGTAGGCAAAGAGATTCACACGAAAGGTTGGAAAAAAATTTGAACGGATAAAAGAACAATTCCAATTAAATAAAATTAAGTATGAAAAAATCAATCAATTATTTGGGCTCCCTATTTTTTCTTTTTATCGCGCTGTTTTTTTTAGACAGCTTTAAGCCTCCAGCATCTAAAAATGCACCCACCCCAGTCCAACAGAATGTAGTAATCATCTTTATGGATGACATGGGATATGGCGATCCAGAATGCTATGGCGGCGGACCCTACCATACCCCTAATATTAATCAACTTGCTGCTAGTGGAATGCGGTTCACTAATTTTTATGTTGCCCAAGCTGTGTGTAGTGCCTCTCGAAGCGCATTGCTTACAGGATGTTATCCCACTAGAATTGGTATCAGTGGTGCATTTGATCATCGTAGTAAAATTGCGCTACATCCAGATGAAGAAACCATCGCGGAACTGTTAAAAGCAAAAGGCTATGCAACTGGAATGGTAGGTAAATGGCATTTGGGAAGTAGAGAACCTTACCTGCCCCTTCAGCAGGGATTTGATGAATATTTTGGCTTGCCTTATTCAAACGATATGTGGCCAGTTTATTATGATGGACAGCCTTGGAACGATACGTCGAGCTATCGATCTACTTATCCAGCCTTACCATTGTATCAGGGAAATAAGATTATCAAAACTTTGAAAACACTGGATGATCAATCTCAACTTACAAAAATGTATACGGAAAGCGCCGTTCAATTTATTGCAAAAAATAAGCGAAAGCCTTTCTTTCTTTATCTTGCCCATGCAATGGTGCATGTGCCTATTGCCGCTTCTGCATCCTTTAAAGGAAGCAGCGGGGCTGGCTTATTTGGAGATGTGATGCAAGAAGTAGATTGGTCGGTAGGAGAAGTGGTTAAAGCACTTAAGGAAAATGGACTTTCTGAAAACACCTTGGTCATTTTTACAAGTGACAATGGACCCTGGCTAACTTTTGGAAATCATGCGGGAAGTGCTGGCGGCCTTCGGGAGGGTAAGGGAACGACTTGGGATGGAGGTTTAAAAGTTCCCTGTATTATGAGCTGGCCTGGAAAAATTGCTCCGGGCACCATTTGCACTAATTTGGCAACCACCATGGATATTCTACCTACCCTTGCGGGATTATGCAAAGCATCACTTCCTTCCAAAAAAATAGATGGTGTAAATATCATTGATTTATTGAAGGGAACACCCAATGCAAATCCCAGAGATGAGTTTGTTTATTATTACGATCTTAATAATTTGAAGGCAATTAGAAAGGGAAATTGGAAATTGGTTTTTCCGGCCATTTCTCAAACCTATGGTAAACCAGGGGCCATCGGAGGCGATGGTTTTCCAGGCAAATACGGATCTGATTCGGTAAGGTTATCATTATATAATTTAAGAACCGATCCCGGGGAAGAAAGGGATATGAAGGACCAGCATCCAGCAATAGTAAGTCAGCTCACTGCCATTGCCGATAAATATAGAAAAGAAATAGGAGATGGATTAACGCATCAAATAGGATCAGCAGTAAGACAAGCAGCAAGACTACCTCAATAAATTATAGTACCAATAAAATAGTCTTTTTCAATAAAACAAGCTGGTTGGTATTGCCGCAATTTTAAAATTTAACTGAACTAAAAATAGCATCTATGAAATATTGGTTTACAATTGTCTTGTTTGTTTTTTATAGTGTAGCTGCAATTGCACAGCCTACCGTGAAGGATAATCTTTCATTTGAGTTCCTCGCTAATCGTTGGGATGAAGCCGTTCCCTTGGGTAATGGTTGGCTGGGCGCTTTGATATGGAAAAAGGATACTAGAGTTAGAATATCCATCGATAGGGTAGACCTCTGGGATGATCGCCCTATGCCTGAAATAGAAAAACTTCGTTTTAAATGGGTAAAAGAGCAGGTCCAAAAAGGAGTATATGACACCGTCCAAAAAATGGGTGATCTGCCGTATGAAAAATTTTCCGCTCCTACTAAAATACCAGGTGCCGCCATCGAGTTTGATCTGAGCAAGTTTGGCAAAGTAGTGCTAAATAAATTGGATATTACCAAAGCATTGAATACTGTAAAATTTGAAAATGGAGTAGTATTTACCAACTACGTTCATGCTGTTAATCAGGTGGGCTATTTTAGTTTCGACAATTGCGTGGATGAAATAGTACCCTCCATTATTATTCCAGCTTACCACTCAGCTGTAAAAGGAAAGATAAAAAGCAGTGTAGAAGGGCAGGGGTTGGAAAGATTGGGCTATGCAACAGGATCGGTTATAACTGAAAAAAATTCCCTACACTATCACCAGCCTACTTGGGATGGAAATTATTATGAAGTGTTGGTGCAATGGAAAAAAATGGGCAATAAAATAATCGGACAATGGACCATTACAAATAATAAAAAGGCAACACTGCCTTCCATCAATACTGTGTCAAATGCCAATGTTGCGTTGGCTTTTCATATTTCCTGGTGGAAAAACTATTGGAGTCGTTCTGCTATTTCCATTCCTGATACAATGATAGCAAAGCAATATTATCTCGAGATGTACAAATTTGGATCTGTTGCCAGAAGCAATACCCCTCCAATTTCTTTACAAGCAATTTGGACGGCAGACAATGGAAATCTTCCACCATGGAAAGGAGATCTTCACCACGATCTGAATACAGAATTAAGTTACTGGCCAGGGTATACTGGAAATCATCTAGATCTTACCGCATCTTATACCAATTGGATGTGGAAAGTAAGACCCGAAAATAGAAAATGGACCAAGCAATATTTTGGGGTGGATGGCCTCAATGTGCCGGGTGTAACTACCATCAGCGGTAAACCAATGGGTGGATGGATTCAATATTCAATGAGTCCTACTACCGGTATCTGGCTGGCTCAGCATTTTTACTGGCAGTGGAAATATGGCATGGATAAAAACTTTTTAAAACAACAATGCCGACCTTATTTCGAAGAGATTGCCCAATACCTTTCCAATATTCGAGTACTCGATACCGTTAGTAATCAATATCAATTACCCCTCAGTTCTTCTCCGGAATATAATAATAACAGTGTCAATGCATGGTTTGCGAAGTTTACCAATTATGACCTTTCCCTGGTGAAAAGTTTGTATCGCCAGTATAAGGATGTATTGGATAACTCAACCGAAAATAGCAATCGCCCTTTTATGAGAGGGAGTGAAATGTTTCCACCGCTGGATATCAACCACACGGGACTTACCATTGCCCCCAACCAAAACTTAGAAGAATCCCACCGTCATCACGCGCATTTGATGGCGATTTATCCGTTGGGATTACTCAATGCAGAAAACCCTGCAGACAAAGCCATCATGGACAAAAGTCTGCGGTGGATGGAGAAAAAGGGAACAAGGGAGTGGGTCGGTTTTTCATTTAGCTGGGCGGCTAATTTGTATGCAAGGGCTAGAGAGGGAGATAGCGCGGCTAGGATGTTGAAAATATTTGCCAGTAATTTTGTGTCTATCAATAGTTTTCATTTAAATGGGGACCAACGAGCAGGCCAATTCTCCAACTTCACCTATCGGCCATTTACCCTTGAAGGTAATTTTGCCTTTGCGCAGGGGCTTCATGAAATGCTGATTCAAAGCAGTAATGGATATATTGAAATTTTTCCGGCTATCCCTACTGATTGGAAAAAACTGTCTTTTACCACACTGAGGACAGAGGGCGCTTTTTTGGTTTCTGCTTCAATGGAAAATGGGCGGACCAAAGAGGTGGTTATCAAATCAGAAGCAGGGGGGCTGCTCCAATTAAAACTTCCATTCAGCAAATTTATTTTTATGGGGGTTCAAAAGAAGTATGAGGTAAGGGATACTATTTTGAAATTTAAAATGAGTAAGGGAGAAACCATACATTTAAAAAATGAATTGGATTCATCTTTCTGATTCGGTTACCCCGATAGCGGCTGATAGCTGAGCGGCCTGAAAGGCTGCACTCTTTGACGTCAGGATTTATAGTAGGGTTTATTTTTTTTAGGGTTTTTAAATTGGGGGCTTATTTTTTTCTTAAAGCTTTAGTAAACAGGTATTAAATTATTGGGAAATGGTTTCAAAATATTATATTTGGCTAATTTTTAAATTATTCATTTCTCAGATCTAGATACCTTGATGAACATTGTTGCAGAATCGGTTTTAAAAAAATTTGTCCAAAAATTTACTGGATCCCCCAAATTGTACTTTTCTCCAGGGCGTATCAATCTTATAGGTGAGCATATAGACTATAATGATGGTTATGTTATGCCGGCAGCTATTGATAAGGGAATTTACTATGCCATCGCCGAAAATCAAACGGATACCATTCATTTTTATGCCATTGATTTTGATGAGCAGTATACAGTTTCAGTTGATGACATCAAAATAAATGAAGGCTGGCGAAACTATATACTTAGTGTTGTAAATGAAATTGCCTTACTCGGAATTGCAATCCGGGGATTTAATTGTGTTTTCGGTGGTGACATTCCACGAGGTTCTGGCATGAGCTCCTCTGCAGCGGCAGAAGGGGGATTGGCATTTGCATTGAATGAAATGTATGCTATTGGTCTCAGTAGGTTAGAGCTGGCGTTGCTTTGCCAGCGGGCGGAGCATAATTTCCCCAATGTGCAGTGCGGCATTATGGACCAGTTTGCCAATATGATGGGAAAAAAAGATCAAGTGATGCTGGTAGATTGTAAAAGTTTGCAGCACGAGTATTTTCCATTATTGAAAGTAGGGTATAAAATTGTGTTGATTAATTCTAAGGTACACCATTCCCTTGCAGCAGGTGAATACAATATCCGCAGACAATTTTGTGAACAAGGACTTGCCATTTTACGATCATTGCTTCCTATTCAATCATTCCGTGACATTGCCTCGGCAGATGAAATGGAAATCGGAAAAAGCAGTATGCCATTGGAAGTATATAATTGTTGTAAATATGTGGTAGAAGAAATTGGTCGTACCAAAAAGGCGGCTTTATTATTACAGTCAAGTGATATGAAAGGCTTTGGAAAATTGATGTTTGCTACCCATGAGGGGTT
>JBIKOV010000071.1:0-15204 GCA_044357815.1 Ferruginibacter sp.
TATTTGCAGTTCACCCTGGAAGGCAGATCAACCCGCTTACCAGTCCAGATTGGGCCAAAGGAGCTTTGATTTCAATTAATGCCCGGGGTGATAGTAGCGTAGGCTGGAGTACAGCTTGGAAGATGAACATCTTTGCGCGGCTGGGTTTAGGAAATCGATCTTATGCAATGGTCCGCCAATTATTTAATAAAAGCATCATGGATAACCTATTCGACAGCTATCCACCATTCCAGATAGATGCCAATTTTGGTTACACGGCCGGAGTGGCAGAAATGCTGCTTCAAAGTCCTATTAAAGAGGGTAGTCACTATATTTTACAGCTATTACCTGCATTGCCCGATGAATGGCCCGACGGGGAAGTAAAAGGATTGAGGGCAAGGGGCGGATTCGTTGTTGACATAACCTGGAAAAAAGGCAAAATGGAGTCCTGCTCTTTTAAATCCCTGTTGGGGAACCAATTGGTAGTAAATTATGCCGGAAAGGTTGTGCAAATGCCTACAATAAAAGGAAAATCATATCACTTTAGCAACATAAGTTTTAATAAATAGCGGGATAAAAAATAACGTTAAAAATTCAATACAATGAAAATTAGCTTAACTGTATTTATTTTACTTTTTGGTTGCCAGATTTTTGGACAGATAGCGGTTGTAAAGGAAAAATATCTTCCTTTTGTCAACCAGGCCGGCTATAATCTGGGTGAATCAAAACGGTTTGTTTGTTATGGCGCCCCAGACAGAACTCCCTTTAAAATTGTAAATACCAAAAACGCACAGACTGTTTTCGAAGGGAAAATGGAGAACAACGAGGGCTGGTTTTCGGAGTTCAATCCTATCACTGCAGGAGATGAATACATTGTGGAAGTAGAAGGAAGGGGCAAATCAGTGCCATTCTGGATCGCCGATCATTTGATGGAAAAAATATCCTCAAAACTGGCCTACGATTTTTTTGCCGATGTTCGTGGGGCTGAGGATTTGGATAAATATGACATAACAAAGATTTATGGGGGTGGTCCATCCCGCGACGGCGGCTCCTATGGTCTTGAATCCGTTTTTGAAGTATTGCAATATGCCGCTAATCCAGCCTTGTACGACAACTGGAAAACAGAATTGGGTGATAAAAATGTTCCTGATCTGATTGACCTGATTCTTTGGCACGCTGAATTTGCTTATAAATATGTGAGTTACAACGGACCGACTGGTTACCGTCACGGTTCTCTCGGTTATGAAGGGCAGCCCAGGATGAGTTATGACTATTGGAACACGCTCGACCAACTGGCTGCAGTATGCGCGGCCTATCATACCTTTTTGAAACCATATCTTTCGGAAGAAAAATACCGGAAATACCGAAAAGTATGTTTGGATAACTGGGAGAAATACGACCGACATAAAATGGTTCGTTACTGGACTTATAGTGTGAAATGGGTGGATCAGGGTTTTCAGGAGTTTAGTGAGATGGGCAACACTTTTGGCCAGTCCGTCTTGAGCAACCTGAACATGTATCTATGTGAGAAAAATGAAAAGGGAGGCAATCCCGAGAAATTTCTGAAGTATGCGCAGGAGAGTGCGCAGGATATCATCACCAACTGGGATTTTAACAATCCGCGCCACATGTGGTGGATTCGCAATGCCGAGCACATCACCCCGCAGGCACTTGCTTACTATCTTATGGTGGCTCCTGATAAAGCGCCTAAAGGAACCAAAGAGAAATTGGCTGCCTGGGCAATTTTTATGAAACAAAAAACCAATAATTTTTGGAAATACCGTATGCACAGCGAGACGGAATGGGCTCATAACAAGACAAAAGAGCTTGGCGGCTCACCGGCTTTGGGTGGTTCTATGTTTGCAGTGGCTTATCTACTGAATGACCCAGCATTGCGTAACCTGGCCTGGGCTCAGGTTGATTTCGTATTTGGAGTGAATCCTGTTGGAACACACCTGAGCAACAAAAGCGCCGAAAGGGTAAAAATTGGCGCATACTGGGACGGTGTCGAAGAGGGCTGGCCCCAGGCCCACCCTGACGGTTACGGCAAGCTTGGATTGGTAAGAGGTACCCTGGATGGCACTCCGCTCGACAATCAGTTTCCGATTGCCAAGCAGGTGGAGAAAATTGTTGGGGAAAACAACGGACAGGTATTTGGTAAAAATGCTTACGCCACCGAAGGATGGTGCGTTTCGAACCGGGGTTGGGAGGCCACAGTTACTTTCGCCACATTGGGAAGTCAGCAAGTAAAACTATTTGATGCGGATTATAAAAACGAAATAGCGCAAGCTAAACCCGGCCAGACTATCACCATTGAATTGAAGGCAGCCCTGAACCAGGATTGGAAAAAAGTCGATAAGGGTTGGGTTGAAATCCGAAATGGAAAAAGTCCTGCAATAAAACTTGAAATGCTTGAAACAGGAAGCAATACCGGGCTTTTTACCGCAAAATATCAGCTTCCAAAGGGTGAAAATGGTGCCAAAACTGAAGTGTCATACGGATACCTAGGATTTGAGAAGAAGGCAACCATTATTTGCATCAATAAATAATATTCAGATGAATCTACGGTTCAGCAACAAATTATTTGCAAGGTTCATTTTACTTTTCATTTTCACCATGATCGCAACCCGCTCTTTTTCACAGAAGAGGGATCTTTCCTGGGAAGAATTGCGAGAACAGTATGAAATTCCCAAATGGTTTGCAGAAGCCCGATTTGGTATTTGGGCACATTGGGGAGCACAATCAGTTCCTCTGCTGGGCGGAGGGTGGTATGCAAAACATATGTACATGCAGGACGTGGGAACCCAGTGGTTTGGGGAAAATGCCTATCCATATCACAACAAAACATACGGCCATCCATCTGAATTTGGATTTAAGGATGTAATCAACGAATGGAAAGCTCAGAACCTTGATACCGATGCACTCATGAAGTATTTCAAAGGACTGGGTGCAAAATATTTTGTTGTGCTGGCCAACCACCACGATCATTTCGACAATTTCAACTCTACCTATCATCCCTGGAACTCAGTTAATGTGGGGCCTAAACGTGACATTGTAGGTGAGTTTAAAAAATCTGCAAAAAAATATGGCCTTCCCTTTGGTGTCAGCGCGCATGATGTGGTATTCCCAAATTGGTGGAACGATGCTTTTGGTTCCGATGCAACAGGGCCAAAAAAAGGGGTCCCTTATGATGTTTACATGACTAAGGAAGACGGTAAAGGAAAATGGTGGGAAGGCATGGATCCTGTGCTGCTGTACGGCCTGCCACCCGAAAAAAGAACACCTGAGTGGAAAAAACAGATTAAAGAGAACTGGGTACTGCGCCATAAAGAGCTGGCAATTAAATATGATGTCGACATGCTTTGGTTCGATTTCCATGGATTCCCCTATGGAGATTATGGGAAAGAAGTATGCCGCGCTTATTATAACTACAGTCTACAAAAAAATGGGAAAATAATGGGAATTGTAGCCGGCAAGATCCCAAACGAGTCTTTAATCGTTAAAGATGTTGAGCGTGGTTCGGTTAAAGATATCCTTCCAGATCCCTGGCAGGCCACTGTTACTTTTAGTAAATGGTTTTACAAGGAAGATAAGCCACTTAAGCACAATGCCAGAACCGTGATTGAAATGATGTCGGACATCATTAGCAAGAATGGTAACCTGTTGCTGAATGTTGAACTTTTTCCTGATGGCACCGTGCCGCCCATACATAAAGGGATACTTGATTCTATTGGCAGCTGGGTGAACCTCAACAGCAAAGCCATTTATGCCAGCAAGCCATGGAAAATTTATGGCGACAACCTACATACCCGGCTAAAGGCATTGGATGCGACTTTAGCAGGAGAAGCAATAGCTGTTGATTCAAAGAAACAAGCAGTAGAGGAGAATTTCACAGAAAGAACGGTTGACTCTCCACCATTTGGCCATGATGAAGTAAGGTTTACTACAAAAGGGAATGTGTTATACATTTTTGTTTTAAATCCTGTTGAAGGGTTTATTGAACTGTCTTCTCTGGGACTGAAATCAACACATGAGCCACATAGAATAAGTTCAATAACAATGTTAGGGGGAAAAGAAAAAGTCAGTTTTAAGCAAGATTACGACAAGTTAAGATTAAATATTCCAGGGAAAAGACCCAACAAATTTGCAACGGTATTTGAGGTGAAAGGAGCTTTGAAATAGGGTACTTTCTATTACATATAGAGCGAAAAATATTTTGAAATACATAATCATGAAACAGATACAAGCGATTTCACTAAAATGGATTTTATTATTTCTTTTGAATCCGATAACAGCAATCTCATTTGGACAGAATCCACTGTTTGTGGTCGATCCGACCTATCTAACCAAACATGACATAGTATATAAAACACCCGCTTACGAAGGGTTTGAAGGGTTCCCGGTCGGAAATGGGGATCTGGGTGGTATGATCTGGAACACCAACAATGGGGTGGAAGTTCAAATCAACAAATCCGACTTATTCGACCAGCCAACCAAGGAATCCTTATCGACCTTGCGTGGAGGGGCAAGGTTGAACATTGACCTTGGCGCTCCGGGTTTTGAATGGATCTATCTGGATGATTTTGATGGACGCTTATCGTTGAAAAACGCTGAAGTTGTTTTGAAAGCTAAAACTCCTTTTATGGAAAGCCGCATCAATAGCTGGGTTGCACCCGATAAAAATGTATGGTGTTTTCAGATCAAAGGTTCTAGCTATGATCAATTGAAAGAAGGAACTAAAATACGTGTTTCGCTTGAACGCTGGGGTAGCAGGGCTTTTCCCGGATGGTACGGTCACTTCTCTAAAGATTCCAAAAGCGGATTGGGAAACACAAACTCTGTTATTGTTGGAAAAGATGTAGTATTGGAGGATTCTTTTCAAGGACTTCATTTTTCTGTTGTTTGCCGGATTCTGGGAGAAGAAACTACCCCTGAAATAGTAAGTTCAAACCGGTTGGAACTGGAAACAAAAAGCAAAAAGACCAATCATGATCTTACTGTGATCGTATCCATGGTTACTTCCGGCGAGTCGGAAAATCCAACACAGGCAGCTGTTAAGTTATTGAATGATTTCGAAAAGCAGACTTTGCAGAAGGAAAAGGAAGTTCATCAAAATTGGTGGAAGAATTTCTGGAGTCAGTCATTTGTCCATCTGGACAACGACTACATCGAAAATACCTACTATTTCCGTCGTTACCTGATGGGAAGTTCCTCGCGTGGAAAATTTCCGGTTGTATTCAACGGTGGTCTTTGGACCTGGAACCATGACGTGCGCAACTGGGTAACTCAGCATCACTGGAATACGCAGCAGCAATACTGGGGACTTTGTGCCCAAAATGATTGCGAACTGATGCTTCCTTACCTGAATACCTATTTCAGCTTGATGTCCAAAGCGGAAGAACATGCTAAAAAACGAGGAGTTGAAAATGCCATTCTCTGGAGCGAACCGCATGATTTTTTTGGAAGCATGACCTTCTGGGACCGTGCTGACATGCTCAACAACTTTACGCCGGGCAGCCAGATTGCCGGGTATTTCTGGGATTATTATCAGTTTACCGGCGACACTGCATTTCTCGCGCAGAAAGCCTATCCTTTTATGAAAAAGGCGGCAGAGTTTTATGTGCAGAAACTTCAGTGGGACAGCCTGAAGAATGAATATTTCATTTTTCCTTCACAACCTTACGAAAATCCGAGATCGAACAATCTTCGGAATCCGATTACCGATAGGAATGTAATTATTGCCAACTTTTCAAATTGCATAAATGCTGCCCGATTATTGAAAACAGATAAACAAAAAATCAAAGAGTGGCAGCATATTCTGGACAATCTCTGGCCGATTCCTTACCAAGCTGTTCCTGATCTGGGAGAGGTAATTGCACATGCTTGGTATCCAGACGGATCAATTTTCCCCAAAGTCGAAGAGCGGGGAAATTGGCTCAGCCACATGAGCGCAAGTACTTCTTCCGTTTTTCCGTCAAACTTGCTGGGTATCGATCAAAAAAATAACCGCGAATTCAATGCAATGACGGCCATGATTAATCATCATTCACCAAAAGTAAACGCCATTTCCCCTGAGCCAATCGTGGCTGCCCGTCTGGGAATGGGCAACGAAGTATTTAAAATGATGCAGAATGGAATTCGCCGTTTACAACATTTTCCGCAAGGATTATTTTATAACATCGATCACTGGTACAATCTTTCCCTTTATATGGATTCGGTCAAAATGCCGGATATAACTACTCAGCGCGACTATATTTATGATGAGCGGGCGCACTACCCAAATTTGCTGCCTGCCAAACCATTCATTCAATCTGGGCTTGAGCCACTAAGTATTTATGGAGCTGCTGTCAACGAAATGCTGCTTCAAAGCAACGAAGGGAAAATCAGAATCTTTCCTGCCATTCCGGATGACTGGGCAACCAGCTTTAAATTATTGGCAAGGGGAGCTTTTATGGTTTCATCTGAAATGCAAAAAGATGGCACTATTCCGGGAATCTATATTGAAAGCCTGAAAGGAAACGAATGCAGGGTTGTTAATCCATGGCCTGATTCAGCAATTGCGGTTTGGAGCTTGACAGATAAGAGAAAACAGGTAAGCCATAAGATTTTGGAGAAAAACGTAATCGTTTTTAAAACAGCTCCCAATCAAAACTACCTGATTGTACTGAAAGGAAAAGAGGATTTTTTCAAGCAAACCATTTTTAAGGGTATTCAGAACGACGCTCCAAAAACCTTTTACGAGGCAGTTTTGGGCAAAAGCAGGAATTTCTAAATTAGAAACTGATTAATTTTTATTTCTAAATCCCGGTAGGGATTACAGGTCGGTAGAAAATAAATTAAAGTACAAATCTTCTCCCGGATGGGATAAGATATTCTGCTTAAAAACAGATTTCTACCCATCCGCCAGTTGGTGGACCTACGGCATATTCTTTTATCTGATATTAAAGCAATTTAAAATAAATGTAATTTTTTTTCATCTTCAAAAATTTAAATAGAAAGCATGAAACATATCAAGCTAATAAGTAAGTTATTAAAAGGATTTTTTTTAATTAGTTCGTTCCTTTTGATGCAGCAATGTACCTACGGTCAAATATCAAATGTTACCGAAGATGGGGATAAAATAGTCGTAAGAAATAGACAGGGGATAGAATTTGTCGTAATCAAAAAAGGGTTTCGATATGGTTTTCAAAACACGGATGGGAAAATCATAGTTCCTGCTCACCGGGTTTCCGGTTTATTAGCCGGAGATCCTGAAAAACTTTCTCCGGCCAATACTACGAAATATATTGGTGAAAAGGATAGCGTATATTCCTTTGAAGTAACGCTTGAAAATAAAAATAAAATAATGCTTCAATTAAAACTGGGCAAAGAAACTGCTCTTTTTAAAATTGAAAACCCGGATCATAAAGCCATCGCCATGGCTTTACGTACTGCAGGAGTTAGTCCCGGATATGGATTGGGTGATGTATTAACAAACTGGTGGCAAAGGCTCCCTGAGCATCAAGGGAAATTTCAAACAGAAATTACTGGCTTTGTAAATTACGATTATAATTCTTCAAACGGCTATGCCTCGCGTATGGTAAGCAATTTTGCCATTTATCCAATCAATCAGTTTGGACTTATCAATATTGACCCAGGTGCTAAAATAGTAGTAAATACAGCGGATGAGATTATACAGGGAAGTCGTCATACAGAAAAAATAGCTTCGTTCTATTATTTTTTTGGAAATACCAAAGCGATCTATTCAAATTTTCTTAAAGCAAGAAATGGAAATGGTTTTCCCGTAATGAAGCCAGCGTATGAGTTTTTTGGTGTAGGCTGGGAGGCTTGGGGGGCACTGGCCTGGAAAACATCGGAAGAAACTGTTAAGCGTGATATAGATCACTATTTAGATTTGCATTACCCTTTAAAATGGATGGTCATCGGATCTGGTTTTTGGCCGAATAACGATGAAAGATTTGAATCTACTACCAGTTTTGGTATGTGGGACAAAGACAAATATCCAAATCCGGGAAGTTTAAAACAATATTTTAATAAAAAAGGACTTAAATTTTTCATAGGCTTAAGGATAGCTTTTATCACCAACGGGCCATTTTCGGAAGATGGTTTGGTAAAAGGATATTTCCTCAAGGAGAATGGATCGGCGAAAATTTACAAAATCGGGTTCCCTAAAAGTCCTGTTTATCTGCTTGATACGCACAATGAAGCAGCGGTAAAATGGTACGTAAGTTTATGCGATAAATGGCAGGTTGATGGTTTTAAGGAAGATGTTTATGGATATGGAAAATATTCATTCCCCGACGATAAAATAGATCCGGTCAATATAGCTTTAAAGAAAAAAGGCTATCAGATAATGATTAGAAATTCTTATTTGACTTCGCCTGGTGAAATACACAGAATCGAAGATTTTAATTACGATATGAACCAGGACCGTGGACCGGTGAATTCCTTAACACTTGCTTACAGTGGATTTCCACTAACCTATATGGACATTATAGGCGGAAAGTTTGGCGGTGAAAATTTTGACGGTGAAGTGTCAAAAAGAATCAAGACTTATTTGATGCGGAATGCCCGTATTGCTTCATTACATTCCTCCATGTCTATGGGTAAAGGGCCATGGAATTTTAAGGATGTACAAGTATCTAAAGTGTTATTGGAGTCCGCTCAGTTACATGCTCGTTTACATCCTTATATTTATAGCAATGCCATCAAGTTTTATCAAGAGGGGTATCCTTATACAATGACTCCGCTTCCCATCGCATATCCTAATGATTTAAATGTTCATAACAGAGAAAATTACAAAGAAAGAGGATTTCAATGGATGATTGGAGATGCGCTTATGGCTTATCCCTTATATGGAGAAGATTATGAAACGGCCCAGACCAGAAATGTGTATTTGCCAAAAGGTAAATGGATAGACTACGACAATGGCAAGGAATATAACGGGCCACTGTTACTAAAGGATTTTGAAATTCCAGTGGAGAAAATCCCGCTGTTCGTAGGTGGAACAGGGATAGTGATTGAAGAAGTTGAAAATGAATTGAAAGCTCGGATATACCCTGTGGCCAACAAAACCAAAACTATATTTTATGGAAAAGATGGAACGACTCAATCTGTGATTTCCATAGAGAATCCGAATTGGAAAGATTTGAAAATTATTGATTTAACAACTAACAGTAAAATTTCTTGGGAAAAGAAACGATTTGCATTTCAGTTTAATTTTATTGAGGGGCATAATTACCGTATCAACTAATGATTCCATTTTTAGAATGGAATCAAACGATGACAGAATACCCTTGGGTTAGTAGTTTTAAACAGATGACTATAAATGCTCAGCGGTAGGTTAGAAAGAACCACCTAAAATAGTAAAAAATGTATATGAAATTTAGGGAATTTGTAATTAAAGGACTAAATCGGTTGGCAGGAATATTGATTAGAAGAAAATCAAACAATTTGAGCAACAGGTGCCGAATCAATTTTAATCTGGCACTAATATTTTGCATTGTATTACTCTTTGTTACAGTTGAAAGCAAAGCCCAGGATTTAAATATCGGTGGTATGATTCAACCCATACCAAAGACGGCAAAATTCATCAATGACTCCTCCTACATCTGGTGTGGAACCTTGGTCAAGTCGCATATTGACAAGAAATACCATCTTTTCTATTCGCGTTGGCCGCGTCAATATGGAATGGCCGCCTGGGTAACCAGTTCAGAGATAGCTCATGCCGTTTCCGATTCTCCTTTCGGTCCTTTCGAATTTAAAGACGTTGCCCTCCCTCACCGCGGAGCTCAATATTGGGATGGAATGTATACGCACAATCCGACGGTTCATTTCTTTAATGGCAAATATTATCTCTACTACGCAGGCAATTTTGGCGATGGTAAAATTACCAGTCCCCAACTGAACATGACACATCGCAACAACCAGCGCATCGGGGTTGCCATTGCCGATAATCCCAACGGCCCTTGGAAGCGGTTTGATAAACCCATTATTGATGTGTCAAAAGATACTACCACAGCAGACGCCCAAATGATGGCCAATCCATCTGTTACGCAAATGCCCGATGGCCGTTACCTGATGGTTTATAAAGCGGTAGCCAAAAAAAGGCCACAACCCTTTGGCGGACCGGCCATTGCAGAAAAACCGGAAGGTCCTTTTGTTAAACAATACAAACCAATTTTCACTGCAGAAAATGTGGATTTTCCAGCAGAGGATCCTTTCGTCTGGTATCAGGATAGCTGTTATTACGCCATTGTGAAGGACATGAAAGGCTCTTTTACCAATGCCGGTCGCAGTCTAGTTCTCTTCTATTCATTGGATGGACTGGACTGGAAATTGGCCAAACATCCATTGGTTTCCGATTTAAATATCAAATGGGCGGATGGCAGCACCCAAAAACTGGAAGCGCTTGAACGACCTCAGCTTTTCTTTGAAAACGGAAAAATGGTGGCTTTGCTTTGTGCAGTTAATGAAACGCTGGGGCATTCATACAACGTCCAGATCCCATTAAAGTCAAAAGATGAAAGCGCAACCGCTGCTGCTAAACTGCAGGCCAAGGCATTAAAACAGGATCAGCAAAAAGCAGGATACAGTAGTAACCATCCCCTGACGCAATGATTTCCAAAAGCCGGTTCCGTTCGAGTTCCAGAATGGTACGCTAAAAATAAAGTTCCCAGTCGATCAGCGGTCAAATAATGTGGATATGGTCAAATTGGTGATTAAAAAATGATATAACTAATTCTTCCATTTATCGCAGCTTTTCTTTTCGCTTGTGTTAGTCATTGATGACGGAAAAGATTAGAAACAAACGAAAAACCTTAATATAAAAAAGAATATGAAAAAAACGATTGTTCTGTTTATGATTTGGGCATACTGTACGCTTCCAGTTTTAGCCCAAGTAAGCCAAAAAGTATTTTGTAATCAGGCAGGCTATAATTTAAACGAAGCCAAATTTTTTACTTGTCCAAATTGCACCGATGGAAAATATTTTAATATATTGGATAATAAGGGCAAAATTGTATTTAAAGGTAAAATTGAAAATCAACAAGGCAACTTTACGGCATTTAACCCAACAGCATCGCAAGTAGAATATGTTATTGAGGTCAAAGGCTTTGGCAGATCTGTGCCTTTTTGGATTGCAGACCACTTAATGGAAAAGGTATCCAGCAAGCTTGCCTATGAGTTTTTTATTGATGTAAGAGGGGGAAATAATCCTTACGTATTGCCTTCTAATATTACAGGTGGTGGTCCTTCCCGCGATGGAGGAGGAGAAACACTTGAGCCTTTGTTTGAAGGGTTGCTGTATGCGTCCAATCCTGCTTTATTCAATCGATGGACGAAAGGTTTGCGTTATTATGGTGATATCATGTATCCGGTGTATTTTCCTGATGAGGACGCGCCTGATACCGATTTAAAAGAATATTCTGAGCGAAATTTTGCTAAAAAGCGTGCCATGCCCGATCTGGTCAAGCTGCTTCTTTGGCATACCCAATTTGCTTACAATAACTATAAATGGAAAGGTAAAGCCGGAGGTGCTTACGAAAGTTGGCCTGATTATAAAATTATCAGAATGTTTGGTTATGAAGGACAGGAGCTTCAGGAATTCGACTACCAGAACATGCTCGATTATTTGGCAGCCACTTGTGGATTCTATCACTATTTTCTGCAGGATTATTTAACACCTTCAGAATATCAGAAATACAGAAAGGTCTGTCTCGATAATTGGGAAACTTATGATCGTCACAAAGAGGTTCGCTACTGGGTGAAAAGCCTTAAGTGGATTGATGTGGGTTATAGGGAGTTTAACGAACAGGGAAGTGCTTTTGGTCAAGGTTTGATTCGCAACCTGATGATGTATCTGTGTGAATTAAATGAGGCTGACGGACAGTCAGCAAAGTTTTTAAAATACGCGCAGAATTGTGCAGAAGACATAATCAAAAACTGGGATTTCAATAATTCCTGGCACACTTACAATATGCGCAATGCTGAGCATATTACACCGCAGGCTTTGTCGCTGTTTTATTTAATAGCTCCTGAAAAATGCCCGGTTGGCACAAAAGAGAAACTGGAAGCTTACAGTACCTACTTGAAAAAACAGACGGACAATCTCTGGAATTATCGCAAACACAATGAAATAGAATGGGCTCATACCAAGAGTAAAGAGATTGGAACCGTTGCCGGAATGGGTGGAAATGCTTTTGCAACCGCAGCTGCAATAAAAGACACCAAACTTCGTGAATTGGGTTGGGGCCAGGTGAATTATGTTTTTGGTCTTAATCCTTCCGGTTACCATTTAGGCAATAAAAGTGCCGAACGAGTAGCACTGGGAGGTTATTGGGACGGCGTAGAAAATGGATGGCCACATTGGTACAAATGGGGAACAGGCGAATTAGGTTTATGCCGCGGAACATTGGATGGAAGTCCTACCAACCATGCATTTCCATTTGTACCCGATTCTGCTGCTTTAGGTGATAGTCCAGGGATTTATGGCACCGAAGGCTGGGGTATTTCCAATCGTGCCTGGATGAGTACGGTAACTTTTTCAACGCTTGGCTCGCATTCAGTGCGCATTTATGATTTAAAAAATAAACCAATTACTGAAGTAAAGGTTGGAGCAACAGTTACGATTGAACTCAAAGCTGCATTAAATCAGAACTGGAAAAAAGCCGAAAAAGGATGGGTTTTGGTCAGTGAAGGAGATAATCCAACTAAACGTATAGAGGTAACAGAAACAGGGCCAAATACGGGCATATTTAGAACAAAGTATACTTTGAAAACAAATTCAAAAGGAAAAATCAACGCTTCCTATGGATATATGTTTTTTAAGAAAAGTAGTAGCTTACCCATCATTTAATCATAAGTTTTTTAATGTGCTTCAATAATCAAATATCTAATGAATTTTAAACTTTTATTTTCCTTTGTTTTGGTATTTATTCTGCATTTCATAAGTCCCAGATTAATTGCTCAATCAAAAAATAATCCAGATGTTTTAACCATTCCTGCTGATTTAGTGAATCCTGCCATAGTTGTTGGAAGCCCTAAACCTGGAATAACAGTAATGCAAACATTACCTAATTATACCGGAACTGAAGTTGCTTATTCTTTGTACTTGCCTGTTGACTGGGTTCCTGGTAAGTTATTTCCCGTTATGGTCGAGTACCTTGGCAATACAGCGCAAGTTCGAGATAACAAAGGCATTGGATATGGTCTATCGGGAGGTAAAGGATTTATCTGGGTTGTTTTGCCATTTATCAATAATGAACACACAAAAGATGTTGATTGGTGGTGGGGCGATGTAGCAGCCACCATAGCTTTTGCCAAAGAAGTAGTTCCTTCGGTTTGCCAACAATGGGGCGGTGATAAATCAAAGGTCATTTTGACGGGATATTCACGCGGTGCTATTGCATGTAATTATATTGGTTTGCATGATGATGCAATCGCCAAACTATGGAAGGCAATTGTACCCATTAGTCATTATGACGATGGTCACATATTATGGGGAATGACAAAAGAGGAACAAAACCTTGCTCCGGAACGATTACGAAGGCTTGGAAAAACGCCCCAACTTATTGGTGGAGAATATTCAACTTTTCCACAAATTACAAGCGATAAAAACCTTCAGATGCTCAAAGAAAAAAACATAGTCACTTTCGAGCAAGCGAAAAATGAACTCAGGTTAATACCATTAACTGAATTAGAAGGAACTAGAAATTTTATTAAGACTATTTATCCCTCAGCAAACCAAACAATGATTGATTTCCCTTGGGTTAATCATGGGTCTCAGGTTTTATTGAGACCCACACCCGAACGCAAGATTATACAAGAATGGATACAGCAAATACTAAAAAAATGATTTCAAATAATCCAGCATAGAAAAGGCATGGCCATTTCCGGATCCGGGTCAGGAGTGGCAAGGGGGTAACAAAACCGCAGGAATTTCCCCTGGTTGATATCGGCAATGGGTTCTATGAAATCTATATGGCGGTTGGTGAAAAAATAAAAAACGATCCTTGAACAGATAAATAGTAACAATAAATACTTGCATATGAAGACAACACTTTCTCTACTTTGGATACTGTTATTTACCAACATCCTTGTTTTCGGCCAATCGAAGACTAAGCAAGATTTCCATTTTTCGGCAGATATGAATATAGGTGATATGGTTCAGCCGGTGCCGTTAAAAAATAAATTCACGGATGAAAATTATAATATCTGGTGCGGTTCGGTAACGAAAGGCAAAAACGGAAAATATTACATGCTCTATTCGCGGTGGTTAAAAAAAGACGGACATTATGCCTGGGCCATTAATTCTGAAATTGCATTAGCAAGGGCAGACAAACCCGAAGGACCCTACCAGCATATCAAGGTTGTTTTTCCGGCCAGGGGAAATCAGTTCTGGGATGGATGTTCCACCCATAACCCCGCGGTGATGCGTTACAAAGACAAATATTACCTGTATTATATGGGTACTACCGGGAAAGCATTCATCAAGCACCCAACCAATGGGAAGGACCCGGCCTGGTGGGAATACCGAAATAACCAGCGCATTGGAATCGCGGTAGCGGATGATCCCGAAGGAGAGTGGACGCGTTTCGATCGTCCAGTGCTGGATGTGAGCAAGGACTCTACCGCATACGATGCGATGATGGTTTCAAATCCAGCCGGTACGGTGGATGACAAGGGCAGGGCCATCCTGGTGTATAAACAAGTAGAAAAGAATGGCAAAATAAATGGCGGAAGGGTCAGGTTTGGAGTCGCATTTGCTCCAGCGCCTACTGGTCCTTTTACAAAATATGAGCAACCAATTTTCGAAGTTCATGATGGCGCAAAAGAGTGGATGGTAGCCGAAGATCCCTATATCTGGAATGACAAGGGGATGATATATGCCATTGTTCGCGATGTTGTTGGCAAGTTTACCGGCGATTCGGGCGCTTGGGCCTTGCTGGTTTCTAAAGATGGTAAGGAATGGCTTCCGGGTAAATTCCCAAAAGTAATTCCTAGCCGGTTCTTGTGGGAAGATGGGTCAAAAAGCATTGGACAACTGGAGAGACCCTGCCTTTATTCGGAGAATGGAGTCCCGAAATTTCTATTCGGGGCTTATGGACTAACAAAGGAGCGAGACATTACCTGTAATGTGGCTGTACCCTTACAGGTAGGAAAATGAGAATGAATCTGAAAAAAAAATACGTGGCGTTTTGAGCGGACTTTTTATTTGCTGTTTAT
>JBIKOV010000004.1:0-43041 GCA_044357815.1 Ferruginibacter sp.
GTAAAGGGGTTTGCTGGTTTTACCCAAGCTTGTAAGGTAGTAGTACTAGTAATCGATTTACTGATATTGCTAATTAATAATTGGCTGGTATCGGGTATCATCAGCGCAGTCAATTTTCCGCTGGAGCCGCCATTAGAACTGGCCCTTACGATTACATCTTTTACCGGATTGCCCCCCTTGTAATTGATATTGCCCGTTACGATCGCCGTAGGAGATCTAAAACCTATGCCGGTGATATAATTTTTATATAAAATTTCATTTGCATTAAGACCAACTGCATGTACCTTGTATTCATACATTGCCCCACCCTCTGTATATTTATCTTCGTAAGAAGTGGAAGAAGTGGTTACCGTGGACAATGGTGTACCCCAATCTTTTGGAGAAAGCGGGCTGTATTCTCTACGATAAATTTCTATAGAACTAATTGCTTTGGCATTATTTTTCAAAACCCAACTAACGAGTACTTTGTCCCCAAAATACCCCTTCGATACATCGAAAAACCCTTCTTCAAAAGTAGAAAATAAATATAAAATATCCCATGGAAATCGTACATCCGCAGGGCTAACTGTCCGATTGGTAGGTGTACTCAAAGATGTTTTTTGGCCCAACAAGGGCAGGCCAACCTGTATGGTATATTTATTACTGCCAATGGTATCAGATTGAACCGCCTGCGAAACAAAAACAAATTTAGCCCCCTTGTTTATCTGGGCAAAAAGCCCCGAACTGAGTATGGTT
This sequence comes from Ferruginibacter sp., assembly GCA_044357815.1. Classification (GTDB taxonomy): domain Bacteria; phylum Bacteroidota; class Bacteroidia; order Chitinophagales; family Chitinophagaceae; genus Ferruginibacter. The sequence continues at coordinate 736 of JBIKOV010000004.1, forward strand.
ATAAAAAGGGTAAAAACTATTTTTTTCATAGTATGAAGCATACTGCTATTTTTATTGAATGAATCGGCAGGGGTATATGACCCTTGTAAACTAGGAACCAGCTTTTTTAAAACTATCAATAGGATGGGTAACTATAATTTAATAATATAGTTTACTCCATAGTTTATCGGGCGGGTTTCATTTTCACCGGTATAAGTAGTTGTTCCAGCTGCAGAATTATTAATAGATATGCCTGTAGAAGAACTAGAGGTAGTTCTTTCCCATTGAAGTCCACTATTGTTATAATCTGTACCTTGATTAGAACCTGCACCCAGATTGTAGCCACCTGGTAATGTCGTCCCCATACTAGTCTCAGACCAATATATATCATTATAAGGATGTGTATGGCCAGGGTCGGTAATAGCATGATTATGAGGAGGAATTATATGGGTTTTTATTGCATCTGTCTGAATTGCCTTTACTGCTGGGCCTACATTCGATGAATATAAATTATTTGAATTGGTTCCAGCCCCTCTCATAAACATACCTCTTAAATCAGGTGCTGTAGTTGAGCCACCCAACAAGGCTTTCAATTCCGTGGCGGTGCTAGGTAGGGTGCTTCCATCGCACAACCACCAACCCCTTGGAACGGTGGTGCCTATAAAAGGCATGATTGAACCTGTTGGCACCCCATTGCTGGCAGAAACCGCATAGGGTACAAAATTTAATTTTTCATCCGAAATAACGCCAATACTGGGACTGGTTTGCTCTATTTTAAGCATTAACTGGTTGTCGTAGATAATCTTATTTTCAATTTCCGATACATCCAATGTATAGGAGAATACCCCAAAAGCATCTGTTGTTAAGGTTGGAGTTACAGATGGTATAGCGTTAACGGGTGTTGCACCGTAATAAACAGTAAATTTTAAACCAATGGCGCTATTGGTGATTGCATTATTGGTAGTGGCGTCTCGGGCAATACCTTGAATTGCCACTCCTGTGGTAGTAATTTGAGCATAAGAACTGACTACTGCAAGTAGTATGAATGAAGACAATAAAAGTAACTTGGATTTCATTTTGGTTAATATTAGAATTGAATAATGAACTTTAGAGGAAGCGAAATTATTTCTTAAATCTCAATCTGAATGTAAATAAAACTGCTAATTAGTATCATCTTCAGAACATTGGACTAATTTCACCCTTCCTATTATAAAATATTATAATAAATCCAACCTTGTAAGTAATAGAAATTGTAAGAAAGCAAAAACGCAACGAGAAAAGTCGGGATGGCTGGCTGGGATAAATTGTATGCAAACTCCACAATATGTTAACAGTTTTTTAGCCATCGACTAAACAAACTTAGGATTTTACTGAGCCAGCGATATCCTCAACTGTACCCCCGCCCTGGTATTGGTCATGGGTGCGCTGGAAGAAATGTATGGGTTCACCCTACGCTGGTCAAAAAAGAGTTTGATATTAATCCGGCTGTTTAAAAAATAATCGATGGTAGGCGAAAGGGTGATTTCCTTGCTTCCCCCTGTTGGCAGCGTCGAGTTCTGGTCCAATCGGTTATTCACCGTTACATTGTCCCGGATTTTGAAGTCGAATCGGAAGTTGATCTCATTGTCCAACTTGCCACTGCCTTCCTTGCTTAAAAATTTGGGCAATTTTAATCCACCAAACAACTTAAGTCCGCGCTTACGGTAACCGGCACCAATGGCAAATTCAGTACTCCTTGTTTCGCTTAACTGAAAATCAACCAAACTCAAACTAAGGGTTCTTTGTTTGGTGTAATCAATCTTAAACTGAAACTGATTGGTAAACATCATGTCAATGCCCACCAAGGGAGCAAACTGCTCCTGGATGGTAATATTGGGCAACATGAAATAAGGGATATAATTATTTGAGATGGTATCGTAAAAGGAGGGGTACCCATAGCGAGACACATCCTGGTATAATAATGCGGAGGTAAATCCATTCATACTTAAACTTCCATTGTACCCATGAGATAAAGTAACATTGGTAAAAATCTTTTCCAAGCCCTTCACCCTGCTTAGCCCGTTGTAATCGAGTTTCCAATTGGGCCTGGGTATAATCTTGCTAAAAGGATTTGACTTGATGTTGGAATTGCTTTGTTTTATTAAACCAACACTGTTGGCATCCTGTCCAGAATAAGCAGCTATAAATGCAGGAATCAATACATCATTGGCATATTTATTATATCCATAAGCATATCCATTCGCCTCCAATGGCCTGCCATCATTGTACTTATTCAATGCGCCCAAACGCTGAGAAATTATCTTTCGATTGCTTTGAAAGGTAAGAAAGGTGGCTGAAATCTGATTGGGATCAAATTTTCCAAATAAAGTTTTGTAAGAAATATAGCTTACATCAAATCCACCACCACCATAAGGACTCAGGTGACTAAATTGTTTTCCTGTGCCACTGGTATCCTTAAATAATTCTGAATAATTTTTATTGAATGTTTTATTTACATTCACACTAATGTTTAAATCTCTTACCGGTTCTACTTGTGCGGTTAAGGTTAACCGTTGGTCGAAGCTTTGTTGCAAAATACTGTTGAACAAAGTATCTGCACTAATCAAGCCCTTTTGTGCAGCATTATTGAGCCAGTTGGCATCTGGTTGCTTTCCTGTGATAAAATCAAAACCGGGTTGCATGCTTCTAAAGTTTTGACCCACATATTGTGTGCTATCCAGATAGCCCGGCAAACGGGTGTTCGCGTTTTCCGATAATGAAATATTCATTTGCTTAACACTGGTAATCAACTTCCCAAATACTCTTCCAATCGTTCCTACATTGGGCAAGTAATTAGGGTCTTTTACCTTGGTAACTTTGATACGCCTAAATTTTTTGGTGGTAACACCTGCTTTGGTAATGGATTTGAAAATTGAATCCCTGGTAAATTCCCTGTTTTTTGCCTGGCCCGTATTAGGCTGTTCAATGGCGCGGAAGAATTTCACTTTGTTGTACAACCTAGTAAAATCAAGCTGAGCCGTTGCTTCCTGGCTTTGTCCATTTTCTAAAATATTGCCCAGCTCCACAGCCAAGCGCGATGCGCCAATCCAACGGTAAGTAGCCTGGTATTTTATATTGAAAGTAGTCCAGTCAAGCAAAGGAAACTTTGCAGTAGGAAGGGTGTAAGAAATATTGGCAGTATGATTGTACAAGGTATTTCTTCCCCCCTTCAATAAATTGGACCAAAGGCTATCCTTTTGGAGTGCAGTTTCCAACCTGCCTGCAGGTTCATCAACCCTAGAATTATTATTGGCGGTAAAATCAAAATTCATGGAACGGGTTAATCCCCATCTAAAAATAAAATCTCGCTGAAAGGTCAAATACTTGTCATAGGTCTCTGGGATTTTGTATTTATCTGACCCTACACTTCTTGGTCTAACTGCACCAAACTGACGGTGGATATCTGCCCTAAAACTTATCTGCGAAGGCATAGGATTAAGATTGACATCTTTAATCAAATCAAACCAATGGGTTTTTCTTTTTGCTAAAAATGGAATTTTCTTGAATGGCTCAATAAATTTTGGCTGTGGAGCAAAATTGTATCCTACCCCACCCCGGTGACGTGTTACCTCATTGTTTTCAATCAATGGATTGTGAGCAGTTATATTGATATAGGAATAACTTACATCTACATTAGAAATATCATAAATTTTTGGACTCTTTTTACTGTTCCTGCTTTTTCTAACGTTGGTAAAGTTCAAAGTTTTGGTACTGGTAAAATCAACGGCAGCATTGTTAATAGAATCCCTTTTACTTGCTGGAGATGAGCCTAACTTATCTTTGAGCCGGATATCCAAATCATAAGGGTCGTACTCCGGTTTACTAATTGCTTGAGAATAACTAGCAAACATCGGAATAGAAATGGCTGCTTGTTTGGGCAATAGTTTACCCAACTCTATATTGGCCGCCACATCCATTTGGGTAAAATTATCACGATAGCGTTCATTGACCCTTTGCTCGAGGGTTCCAAAACCAGCAGAATGTGTAGTCACTGAACCTGTGATGGTTCCTAAGTCTGCCAGGTTCATATTTATTCTTGCCATAGCAGCCCATCCACCATTTTCATTGATCGAATTGAGTCGCAATTCATTGACCCACATTTCGCCGCAGGCATTGCTATTACTGGTATTTTCTACTCCTATCAATATCCCCCTTACCTCTCCTAAATTGGGATCACCTAATATGGAATAGGTTTGTCCGTTAGATTGCAACTTTCTGTAAATGCTCGTTGAGATGCCCCTGATATTTCTTTCCTGTTTCAATTTCGGCAAAATACTCAGGTCTACATTCAAGCTGTTGATTGCCCTCCAAAGGGTATCATTATATGCATCGGTATTGGGATTTAAAGAACTAGCGGACAAAGGCGTTACATACAAGGGGATTTTGATTTCAAAATAATTACTCACAAAATCAGTCCCGATTCTGACTACTGCATTCAAGTCGCGGTCCTTAATACTGTTAAAAGTTTTTACATTATTTTCTACATGAATATACATCGACAATTTACCATACTGACGAATATCGCGATTAGCAAATGTTTGTTGTACACCTCTTGCATCCCCCTTACTCAAACCACAAAATTGCAGCGACATACTTTGTTCATTCTGCAAAAGGTTCACCCCATTATTACTTTGTATTTGCTGGCGCTGAATATCTCTCGGTGTTCGATAAGCCAAAGGAGTTCGTTTATCATTTTCCTCAATATTTACTCCATTGATATTCAATGAAGCGCTAGTAGTAATGGGAGAATAGATACCTGAAGAATCAATTTTATTTGGAAACTTTCTCCAGATATTTCTCGTTAATTCCAATTTACCAAAACGCATCACCACCTCACTATCAAATCCTGTTAGAAACATCCTCATAAAACGGATAGATTTAAAATCAGGGATTTTTCCAATTTTGTTGGCATAAGCCCCAATCGGAATTCTAAACTGATACCATGTTTCTATCCTGCTCGTGCCATCCGGCAAGCCACTGATATTAACCATTTTTTTATCTACAATATAATTCACGCCAATCTGCATGGACGGGTCATTGGCTGGTTTTACATCCACTATATATTGAAAGTATTCTTCCGTTTCATTCATAGTATTATCCCTATTTAAATCTTCTGCATCGGGATATAAAGTAGCGGCTGAAGAAAATGCAGATCCATCATTCACCTTTGAATTTCCTTCTGGATTATTGAAATTTTTGTAGCGCTTTACAATGCCATCTGATCCAGTAAAGGCAGCATCCCGATAATGAATATAATCATCTGCCGAAGGATCTTTTGCTGCGCCTTGATAAGCAGCACTGTTTACCGTTCCTTGCAATTGCGCGAGATAAGGAGCCCTAAGCACTTTTTCAGAATCATCATTGTTTCCGTCAAATCCAAGATCCTGAAATATTCTATCTGCGGCATTATTACTAAATGCATTGGTAACCTGAATTGGATTGAGTGGCACCCTTCCCCATACCGAAGCTTTATCAACCTGAGATGAAGCAGTAGGCGTAGGTAAACCATTTTCATAAAACCTTCTTCCATCCTTGAGTATATCCTCAGAAATATTACCAAGATTGAAATACAATTTACCACCGGTTGACTTATCGGCATTGGGCCGCAGGGTAGTATTAATATAGGGATCTTGAACCCAGCATTCGATGAACTCAATATTGGCAGTTTCAAAATCTGTCTGGTCGATATTGCGCATTAAACCACCCCATTTTTGTTTTGGATTTTTCAAATGATTATTGACATCTATCGACAGTGCAGAGGATTCATAATTATAAGGCCCTTTTTCAGTTGGGTAAAAGGCAAGGTCAAAAGTTATCAGCTGGTTTTGCCCAAAATCGGTGGTTCGTTGGGGAAATATTTCACTCTGTTTTACAAGACGCACTCTTGGATCACTCAGCTCAACCCTGTTATCGCTCAAAGGATTATTAACTCCCTTAAATGCCTGCAAGGCTGGCTCAATTTGGTACCAGGCTAACTTCGCTCTTTTTTTTCCGTAATCGATATCGTTGTTCAAAATAGCTTCCGGAAAAAGTAAATTGCCACTGACATCGGTAGCCTTTTGCGGTACAGATGCCATTGCCCAACTGATAGCAGGAAAACGAAGATCAATACCCGATTTGCTACCTTCAAAATCATCGATATAAACGGTTCCTGCAGCACCTTTTCCAATTTGGGGAGCATGGCCGGGTTGCAAAAAAGCACCTTCTGCATATGCATTCATTGTGGAGGCGGCAGTAGTCGAATAAAAAGGAAGTTTGTCGAGCAATTTTGTTAGCCGAGGTGTTTCCTTTCTATAATTCACATCAAGACCATACATCGAATTTCGGATCGGATCTTCACCAATATTATTTTTAGTAAAAAATGGACGTTCGCCCAAACGCACTACAGTACCACCAATGGACAACTGCTCTTTCAAATTATTTTTGGCGAGATAATCCATCCGTAAGCCCGTATAATTTCTTTGCTGCATTCCAAAGGCCGCATTGTTTTCAAAATTTACCTGCACAGGCAAACCTGCATTGAGTATGGCCTGGTTGGTTACCTTAATAGTTCCTAGATCGTAATTAATATCATAATCTGCTCCCTCAATCAGGGTTTGTCCACCGGCACTAACGGTTACGCTACCACGAGGAATATTATAGCCGATACTAATATCGGAAGATCCGGAGGTACGAGCAGATCCTTTTAAAACAAATCGATTGAGATTGGGGTACTGCTGCGCCACCGCCTTGATAGAATCATACAATGCATAATACAGCGTATCCTTTGCTGCAGCAGGGGGAGTAGTATACACTTGACTAGCCAAATCTCGACCAAAGGGTTCCAACACCGGAAATACAATTCTGCTATAGGGTGAGATAACTGTGAAGCCCTCCACATAATCAAAAACCCCATCGGGCTGAGGATCCAACTGGCTATTCAATCTATCCAAATTAACTAAAGAAATAATGGGTTTGCCTTCGTTTTTATTTCCAAAAGGAACATAGCGTTTCCAGCCAAGTCCTGGCTCTTGATACAAAACATTGAGCTTAAAATCGGCCGATGTCAAAGTGCCATATCCCACCGAGTACACATTTTTCATCATCAGCTTCCAGATCGGAAGTGCGGTTCGCTGAGAAGTGGCTTTTAATAATTTCAGGAACAAAACTTTTTGTGTAGCCGATAAACTATCCGGAGGCAGATCCTGCGAAAACTCACCCACTGAATATATTCTTCCATTGTAAGAATACTGATAAGCCACGCCCAATACTTCATCCGGCTGCAAAGGCTGACTCAATGAAATATACCCCGCCTGCTTGTTGAATATATATTGGGTAGAGTCTAATTTTCTTGCAAAGGTTTTTTCAAAATCCTGCACCGGTGAAAGGCCAAGCATTTGTAAATTACTTACTACCAATGCAGGGTTCCTATTTCCAGGATTTGAAATGATTTGGGAATAAAGATTATTAGTTTTATTGTCAGGTAAATTTCCGGAACTAATAAGTGAAGTCAGGTAGGGGTTTTTTTCTCCCAGATCCATCAATCCTACTATATCTCTTGTATTGGTAGTACTTCCATTGCGATTAGTAACCCACACATCCAAACGTAAAATCTGAACCGGCGTAGTAACGGCGGGTAATTTAGCCAATACTTTATTATAATTGTCTCTAAAATATTGACCCAATAAAAAGTGACGGTTCTCATCGTATTCATCCGCCTTAATATCAATTACCTGAGCGGCAGCACCACCCTGTAAATTTACTGATTGCCTTTGCGATCTTTGGTTCGCCAATACTGCCGTTACATTTAATTTTCCAAATTGCAATTGTGTTTTTAAACCAAAGAGTTGTTGGGCTCCTGGAATAAAAGTACTACGAGAAGGAAACTGCACTGTACCCGCTTCTACCCGTTTAATAATTTCATCGTCAATGCCACTATAATCTAGTTTCAATTGATTTTCCTGGCCAAAGTTGGCGAGCGTATTGTAGTTGATAGGGAATTTTAATTTATCTCCAATATTGGCATTCACATTCACCTGTGCATTCATGTCAAAATCAAAACCGCCATTTTTTCTTGCCCTTTCCGGCAGTGTAGGATTCATTACATTTTGCCCCTGATAACCTGCTGTAATATCCACATTTCCTTGAGGACTAATATCAATTTTACCATTACCAAAAAGGCGATTAAATAAATTATCATATAAGGACAACTTTGGTTTGGTCAATTTACGGTTCAGCAAATTCATGGTATTGGCCCTTTTCTTAAAATACTCGCGCTCAGTCTGCCTACCCCGCAGTTGCCAATATTCTGCAGTAGTATAAGTAGTCGGCGTACGGTAATACCTATTTCCAATTTTTTCATAGACAGTATATAATCGCGTCCTGAAATCGTAGGCTACAGAATCAGTAATATTGGGAGGATTTTTGAAATCGAACGTACTTTTTTTAGAATCACTCAACATATTGCCTTTGCGCTCATAAAGAGGAAAGGGAAAAGGTATAGTGTCTTTTGCATTCACCAACGCTGGCAAAGCGTTAATGAGCAATTCTTTATTTTCTGCTGAAAGTAGCAATGAAAAAAACAAGAAGAGTATACTGCACACTAACTTAAGGCCAATAAATTCGGTCAATAAATTTCTTTTACGAAACATCCAGTATTTAGTTAATGTAGAGTTCTATCAAATGGCTTTAAGTGCTTTTTTAATTAATTCTTCTAAATTGAGGATATTGGTATCTGTCGTAGTTATTTTTTTTATAGCGGTTTCAGCTTGAGCTCTTGTAATACCTAGGGCCACCAGCGCATTTAACGCATCTTGTTGAAAACCACTGCTTGGTGATGCTAGTGAATGAACAATACTGTCAATTTTATTGACCTTATCCCTTAATTCCAGCACCAACCGTTCGGCTGTTTTTTTTCCTATTCCTTTAATACTTTCCAGCAATTTCACATTACCCTGTTGAATGGCAGTACTCACTTCATCGGGTTTCAAATGGGATAACATCATCCTTGCAGTAGAAGCACCAATACCTGAAACACTGATCAACTGAATAAACATCTCTTTTTCACCCCTATCAAAAAAGCCATATAAGGTATGTCCATCTTCCTTTACTTGAAGATAAGTATAGAGTTTACCGGACTCGCTATTTTGAATATACGTATACGTATTTAAACTAATATTTACCTCATATCCTACCCCATTTACATCAATATAAACCTGGGCCGGGTTTTTGAGCGAAAATTTTCCCTGTAAATATGCGTACATAATGCGATTAAATCTTATGCGAAAATAAGGATTATTCATGAGCGAAGGCACAAAATTCGACCTACCGCTTTTTAATGTATTTTTGCCTTCTAAGAAAAAAGAATTGTCCCCTAAAATATAAACCTTTTATCCAATATGCAAAAAATTACAGCAGCAATTACTTCCGTAGGCGGATATGTACCAGAATATAGGCTTACCAATGCCATTTTAGAGACCATGATTGATACCAATGACGAATGGATTAAATCTAGAACAGGTGTAGAAGAAAGAAGAATTTTAAAGGGAGAGGGGCTGGCAACCTCCGACATGTGCGTACCTGCAGTATTGGAACTTTGTAAAAAAAGGGGCATTTTACCCGAAGAAATTGACTGTCTAATAGTTGCAACGGTTACCCCAGACATGATTTTTCCATCGACAGCCAATATTTTGTGTGATAAAATAGGTGCAGTAAATGCCTGGGGATATGACTTAAGTGCTGCCTGTTCGGGATTTTTATTTGGCCTAACCACCGGTTCCGCCCTAGTGGAAAGTGGCCGCTACAAAAAAGTGGTGGTAGTAGGAGCCGACAAAATGAGTGCCATTGTAGATTATACAGACCGAACTACCTGCATACTTTTTGGAGATGGAGCAGGTGCCGTTTTACTAGAACCTTCTAAAGATGGCTTGGGAGTAAAAGATAGCTTATTGAAAAGTGATGGTAGTGGTAAGGATTATCTATATATGAAAGCAGGTGGCTCATTAAAGCCAGCCAGTGTGGAAACTGTATTAGCAAAAGAACACTGTATTTACCAATCCGGGCAGCATGTGTTTAAAGCTGCTGTTAAAGGAATGGCCGACGCTGCCTTCGACCTTTTAGAACGCAACCACTTAACGGGTGACGATATCGCGTGGCTGGTTCCACACCAAGCTAATAAAAGAATCATAGATGCTACCGCTAACAGAATGGGATTGTCGCAAGATAAAGTGATGCTCAACATTCAACGATATGGTAATACTACCGCAGCTACCATTCCACTCTGTCTTTGGGATTGGGAAAAGCAACTACACAAGGGTGATAAAATTGTGTTAGCAGCATTTGGAGGTGGATTTACCTGGGGCGCTACATTAGTAGAATGGGCCTATGATACGGCTTCTTAGCCCTCCTAAAAAAATAACTACAACCAATCAGACCCCTATTTTACTTTGTAACTAGGGGTCTATTCTTTTGGTGCCTGCATACAACTCATACTCAAACAATCTGCAATCAATTTTGCTAGTATAAAATTCTATCCGTCTTTTAGGTTTGAGGCCAATCTTTTTTGCCAATTCCAAATTACCCGTAAAAATATAACCGGTATAGCCCTTACATTGCTGTTTCATAAAATCACCGATGCGGCCGTACGTGATTTCCAACTCAGCTTCAACACCCAGCCGATCACCGTATTCAGGATTAAAATAAATAACCCCTGGTTGATCAGCCGGAATGACGGTTGCAGCAAAATCGCAAACCGCAAATTCTATCAAATCACCCACACCGGCTGCACCTGCATTAATCTTTGAAATGTTGACTGCATCGCCGCTAATGTCGCTTGCAATTATTCGCAAGCCATCCACGGCTGTTATAATTTCATCTAGGCGTTTCCGCTTCACATCATACATTTCCGACTCAAATCCAACTAGGTGCATAAATGCGTAATTGGTTCTATATAATCCAGGCATCCGACGGGTGGCCAACAAAGCGGCTTCTATCGCCAGCGTAGAAGAACCGCACATCGGATTGATGAATGGCGATTTTCTATCCCACTTAGTAGCCAGTAAAGTAGCAGCAGCAAGAGCCTCCAACATAGGAGCCTTGCCCGGAATTTTACGATACCCATGCTTAGATAAAGTTTCGCCTGAAGTGTCTATGAATATTTCTGCCAACTCTTCCTTCCAGTATAAATGGATGACTGCCTTATCCAACTCAGGCCCCGAATTGGGACGTTGGCCCGTTCTATTTCTAAACCGATCTACAATCGCATCTTTTACTTTTACATTGGCAAACAAGGAGTTATTGATGGTAGCATTGTCTACATTACTGGTGATGGAAAAATATCCATCCGCTGCAATGATGTCCTCCCATTCCAAATGCAATAAAGCGTTGTATAGATCATCTGCATTGCGAGCAGAAAATTCATTGATAGAAAATAAAACCTGGCTGGCACACCGAAGATTTAGATTCAGTTGAATACAATCTTCCAATGTTCCTTTTAATTCAACCCCTGTTTTAAAAATACGAACCGGAGTAAAGCCCAATTCCATGATTTCCTGTTGAAGAAATGGCGATAAGCGGTTACTACAAGTAACAATAATTCGACTGCTAGTGTTAAAGAGTTGCATAGTAGGTGCAAAATTAAGCAATAGTAATGGCTTCAGGATAAGGATCTACATTAACTGGCAATCAATCGATAATTTATTTTTACCTGAAATCTAAAAACCGTATAATTTGCAACTACCCAAGTAAAAAATTATCCTTAGGCACCCTTCGCATTGAATGAATTTTGTCTTAACTTTAGAATTGCCTATTTCAAATATCCCAAGGAAAAGCCTGCCACCCTTCTTTTGGTAACATTTTTAAAAAAGCAACCCTTAAGCCAATATGCGCATACCACTAAAAGTATACTTGTTGATTTTTCTTTTTTCCTGCAATAATGCTACTGATAATAATACAACTGAAACAAAAGATTCCATCTTTATTCAATCCGATAGTACAAATGGATTCAATGAATTAACAGGTAAATCAAAGCATTTGATATGGCTTCCTATTTTTGATTCGGCTAGTAATGATATTCAGTTGAAACAACAAAGGAAAGTGAATTCGGATACGCTGACTGCAAACAAACTGATTGAAGAAATCAATGCTTCATGGTATGGAATTGAACTAGTATTTCGGAGAATATCGCATGACACCATTTATGTAAGTATCCCTGTCAGTGATGTTCTTACTAAACAAAGTGGAAGTAGTGGAGCCTATAGTTATATTGCTTCAACCACCTATTCATTAACCGAATTAAAAAATATCCATTTTGTAAATTACGACTTCGAAGAAGGAGACCATCTAGGGCCAGGGACAATGAAACGAACAGATTTTAAAAATTGAGATCAGGATAAATGATTGACAAACTTTGTGGAAAACACAAGCCCCTCACTTTTCAGCGAGGGGCTACACAAACTATAAAAACTAAACAAACTATACAAACTTTACTTAGGCATATTCTTAAAAAGTAACCGATTTGTTTAATCTGGTTTTTTCCCATCTAAAAAGGAATTGATTGAGCCGGGCTCAATCAAATTGGTTTCATCTGTTTTAACAGTATAGTTGCTATAAAAACTTTCCACATCAGCAATTGAATTATGGAGTTCCATATTTCTTCTAAGATAGGCAGGTACAGATTCAAACTCATTGTTTGGATCGGCAGCATTTATGTTGAATGATAAGTTGCGCAGCTTGGCGATACGATCTGTCGCCCGGCGTCTTAGCTCTTCTGTTTCATCCGGAATAGGCTGCTCTTCTACCCTTGCCATCAATATCTCTTGAGATTCAATTACATCTTGCTTTTCTTCATCCATCGAATAGTCATCTTTAATTACAATATGCATTTGCATTAAAGCATCTTCGGCTATTTCATCACTTTCAGTAGAAGAGATATCTTCAGCTGGAATAGGTACAACTGAATGTGTTTGCTCCGAAAAATAAATATTAACTGGCTTTTCCAAATATCCGGGTGTAGATAAAATAGTTGGGTTCTCCTCCTTTTGCGCGATAACCGAACTGGATTCTGTTGTGTCAGCTTTTAATTTTTTCTCTGAAGAGGGAATACTGACGGGTATATCAAATTCAATTACTGGAGCATGATCCGCCCCGGAAGATATTTCAAAAAAAACTTTCGGTTCCTCAATACTATTGTCTACCACTTCAACCAATGGCTCAATTGAAATTTCTTCGATTGATTCAACTACTAAGGTAGGCATCATCGATTCTTCGATAGCACTTTCTATCTCTTGGACTGTTTCTACGGATGGCTCAATAATTTCAGGTTCCTGGTTTTCCTCAAATTGCAAACTAGGCTGGTGTAGTATTTTTTTTTCTTCCTTTGGAGGCATCTCCAAAGTCATTAAAATTTTCTCATTCTTCTTTTCTTCTTTGGAAAGGGTACTCTTTTTTGCAAAAGGATCTTTATGTTCAAAGCCCGTTGCAATTAAAGTGATACTAATTCCAGCACCCAATGTATTATCATAGCCCAAACCTAAAATCACATCACTTTCTTCACCTGCCTTGCTAATCAAATAATTTTGTATGATTTCAACTTCATCCATTGTAAATTCATGTTCCCCTTCAGCAGAATTAATATTGATCAAAATCCATCTTGCACCGCGTATTTCACTATCATTCAACAAAGGTGAATTCAATGCATTTTCAATAGCTACCTGCGCCCGATTATCGCCTTCTGCAATTGCACTGCCTAATATTGCCACACCTCCATTCCTCATTACGGTGCAAACATCTGCAAAATCGACATTTATTTGGCCGGTACTATTGATAACATCGGTAATACATTTCGCAGCAGTTGCCAAAACATTATCCGCTTTTTCGAATGCTTCCTTCATCTTTAAATTTCCAAACTGATGGCGCAGTTTATCATTGCTAATAACTAACAGCGTGTCTACATGGTCTTTCATCAGCCGAACCCCTTCCTCTGCCTGTGCCAATCTTTTCTTTCCTTCATAAGCAAATGGAGTAGTTACGATGCCTACCGTAAGAATACCGAGGTCCTTACAAATTTTTGCAAGAATGGGAGCCCCTCCAGTACCTGTTCCTCCGCCCATACCGGCTGTGATAAATGCCATCTTGGTATTCACTTCCAAAATTCGCTTAATTTCCTCCAAGCTTTCTTCGGTAGCTTGGCGACCTATTTCAGGATTTGCTCCTGCTCCCAATCCCTGTGTAAGATGGGGGCCTAACTGTATTTTATTAGGCACTTTACTTAGCGCAATCGCCTGAGCATCTGTATTACAGATAATGAAATTTACGCCTTCGATATTTTGCGAAAACATATGGTTTACGGCATTGCTTCCACCACCACCTACACCAATTACCTTGATGATGGATGATTGTTCTTTAGGTAAATCAAAATGTATCATAATTGTTACTATTTAAGTACTTTCCTGATTTTCTGTTAGTAAGGCAGTAAACAAGAAGTACTGTTTTTAATGGGTTAGTTTGCTAAGAGTGATAAATTGTAACGATTGCTTAACTTTAAAATTATAATTTCCCGTCCTCTTCTTCTTTGAATAAATCAATCAAGCCAATTTTAAATGAATCCATAAATCCTTTTAAGGATTTACGTTCATTCACTTTTTTGTCCTTGGATAGTTGTTCATATTCGACTCCATCGATGGCTGCAACCATTGGCTCTGTAGCTGCTGGACGCCTTAATGAATTCGGAACAGTTATTTTACGGAATGATTCATCCAAAGGCCTATTTTTATTTTCAAAATCATTGTATCCTTTCAATATTAAACCAATACATGTACTATACATTGGCTTTGTCAACTCATCAATATGTCCACCGGCGAGATGCTCATTTGGATATCCAATTCTTGCATTAAGTCCAGTAACATATTCTGTTAACTGAATCAAATGCTTCAGCTGAGAACCTCCACCAGTAAGGATGATTCCGCCATTTAGCAAACGGGTATCCAAACCCACCTGCTTTAAATGATAGCTAACAAAATCCATAATTTCACTCATTCGGGCCTGCACAATAGCTGCAAGATTTTTAACACTTATTTCCTTAGACTGCATACCGCGTAATCCAGGAATCGTAATAAATGCATTTGACTTTGCTTCATCACTCAGTGCACTTCCAAACTGTATTTTCATTTGTTCGGCCTGTGTTTTTAATACTCCCAACCCATTCTTAATGTCATTGGTAATATTTTCTCCACCAAAGGGAATTACTGCCGTGTGTTTTAATATACCTTCGTAAAATACTGCAAGATCGGTAGTGCCACCACCAATATCAACTATAGCAACGCCTGCTTCTAGATCCTGCTCACACATTACTGCAGCAGCAGATGCCAATGGTTGTAATACCAAATCTTTTGCTACCAAGCCTGCTTTTTCAACACTGCGATTAATATTCCGAATCGCATTTTTATCGCCGGTGATGATGTGGAAATTGGCGCCCACTTTTACCCCGCTATAGCCAATCGGATTGGGGATATTTTGAAAATTATCCACTGTAAATTCCTGTGGAATAACATCAATGATTTGGTCCCCCGCAGGAATATACGTTCTATACTGATCTGCAATTAGCCGATCTACTTCTTCCTGCCTAATTTCCTCTTCTGTGGCTTGTCGTACAATATCTC
Source organism: Ferruginibacter sp. (assembly GCA_044357815.1). Lineage (GTDB taxonomy): Bacteria > Bacteroidota > Bacteroidia > Chitinophagales > Chitinophagaceae > Ferruginibacter. The sequence goes on from JBIKOV010000004.1 coordinate 16,389, forward strand.
CACGTGTTTGCAAACTCTTGATGTGGTGACCTGCAATCCCTACGTACACTTCTTCAATGGCCAGATTCGGATTCGAATCGTAACAATTTTTCAAAGCCATTTCAATTGCCTTAATGGTTTGATCAATGTTCAACACCATCCCATGTTGTACCCCATTACTGTTGGCACGGCCAAAGCCAAGAATTTCTAGTTTCCCATGTTCATTTTTTCGGCCGGCAATAGCAGCAATCTTAGTGGTGCCAATGTCAAGGCCAACAATAACGGGGTTGGTGTTTACCACTCCGCTGTCATTTGTTGTGTTTTGTTCTTGAGTCATAGTTGTATGTTTGTGTGTGTTTTTTTTAATATTGATACCGAATAATTACTTTTTTCTAATACCCTTCCCTTAAATCCAAATCACATTTTCCTTGCCGTTTTTAACCCCTATTTTTTTAATGCCGCTTTTGGCAGTAAAAGTTTTTTCTTTTTTGTTATCTCCAACTTTTGCTTAGCTCCCTTATCCGTTGACTTTATAACCAAGCTTGGCTTTACACTGGCCTTCGCCTTTTTTTCACTGGAATTTGAAAGACTTAATACGCCTGATTTTTTATTGTCATCATTTCCTTTTTCTGGAAGCGCCCCAATTGTATCAATTATATCGATATTTTCATTTCTTTCCATAGACTGCTGGATGAGGCTGCTATTGGCTGAATTCTTTTCATTATCTTGTATAATCGTCTGCAATGAATCTTCCGATAGCCGCTGTGCATTTTCTGCAATCAGCTGGATCAACTGCAAAGTGCGCAAAGAATCGGCTTTCACATCATCGGCTCCTTTTCTTTTTGCCACTACCTGATTATTGTATTGAATATTAATTTCACTATACATATTCCATCCAGCCTTTACCATAATCTCTTTGTAAAACAATCGGAGTTTCGATAATTTATTCTCAATGTTTTTAGCATCCCCTACTACAATAACAGCATTGCCGAATTTGGGAAGCATTTCAAAAGTTTGCTGAGCAGTTATATCTATCTGCTCAATCATAGCCATATGAAACGAATCCTTCTGAATGGCTAGGCTGATAGAAATAATATCCCTCAATAAACTACTATCCGATGGCAAGAGCACTTTTTTATCTGACGGAAAATTGGTGAAAATCGGTAACCTGGCTGAAAACTTTTCACTCAATGGAAGCATCGATAAATCTTTGTCAACATAAAAGGTGGTTCCCAAATTAGAGAATACCCTTGCCAATGGTTCTCTCTCAATAACATTTACATGAAGCTTTTCATTATTATCAAAAAATAATTGTGCTCTTTTTACCCAAATATTTTTTTCAAGCTCCATCTCAATGGCTTGCAAATCAAAAGAGCTTACTACTCTATCCAGCAAATTTCCATTCGACCCAGCTGAAATAATGTTAAGAATATCACCCTTGTCAACGAAAAAATTACTACTTACTGCCTTGATATTGATTTCTACGCCTGTACATTTTTTTGAATCCTTGATACGAATTGCAGCTGCCAATAATACAATAGTACCTGTCCCCATGGCCGTCCAAAAAATAGCCAGCAAAATATTTATTATGATCCTTTTGTTTACCATACACTCAACCCCTTCAGCAATATTACCGTAAGAGACATTTTTTTAATTTTTACTTAGCAAAATTTGTTTAATGGGTTCAACCAATGTATCGATATCCCCAGCGCCTGCTGTTATGATTACTGTGCCCTCAAAACCCTCTTCCACATGTGCAGTTTTTTCTAACGAAAACTGCTTTAATAAATTTTGCTTACTCAGCACAAATCGATCTTCACTGTGCATTCGCTCTAAAATCATTTCGCTGGAAACTCCTTCCATTGGTAATTCCCTAGCTGGATAAATCGGCAGTAGAATTGCCTCGTCGGCAAGGTCCAGCACCTCAGCAAAACCATCTGCTAAATCCCTTGTTCTGCTAAACAAATGCGGCTGAAAAACAACAATGCATTTTTTATTAGGAAATAATTCCTTTGCTCCAGTTATCAATGCCCTTAACTCCTCGGGATGATGGGCATAATCATCTATGAATACTTGATGATCGGTCTTCAAAATATATTCGAACCTACGTTTGACACCCCTGAAAGCTGCAACTGCACTTATTATTTTATTATCCTCCACTCCAACATGATGAGCAACAGTAATAGCAGCAATCATATTTTCAATATTATGTTTTCCACCCATATTCAATACCACTCCCTTCAAAATCCAATTGCCTAAATTTGAATCATTCACTACCACATCAAATTGGTAACTACCCTGGTGAATGACTATATTGGTTGTAAAAATATTTGCCCTGCTATCTGTTAAATGATAGGTTAACAATTGATCAGCACACAACTCAGCTGTTCTATTAAGTCCATATTTGCAAATCAACAAACCGCCCGGTTTTATCTTTTTTGAAAAATCGATAAACGCCTCTTCCATCTTTTCGGCTGTTCCGTAAATATCCAAGTGATCCGGATCCATCGAGCTTATAATAGCTACATTCGGACTTAATTTTAAAAAACTTCTGTCATATTCATCTGCTTCTACCACACAAACATTTTTATTATGACTCCAAAAATTAGTTGCATAATTCACTGCGATACCGCCAAGAAATGCATTACACCCATACTCGCTGTGACGAAGGATATGACCAACCATCGTGCTGGTGGTAGTTTTGCCATGTGTTCCTGCAATACAAATATTGAAAGCATCATTGGTAATGGCACCTAACACATCGCTGCGTTTAACAACTGTATAATTATTTTGCTGATAAAAATTTAATTCAATACTATCTTTTGGCACTGCAGGCGTATAAATTACTAGCTGAACATTTTTATCAATCAAGTCAATACTATCTTCATAATGAATATGTATCCCCTCTGCAGACAGTTGTCTTGTGAGGCCTGTTTCTGTTTTGTCGTACCCACTCACCCTTACCCCTTGGGAATTAAAAAACCTTGCAAGTGCACTCATTCCAATACCTCCAATACCCAGAAAATATACAGCAGCAGCGCTTCCTTCTCTAGTTGGAGAGGTAACGCCTAACGATGCTAATATTTGATTATATACTTTCATTTAAATTTGACTAAAAAATGATTTATTACTTTTGATCCTTATTAATAGTTGTTAAAATTTCATTTGCAATCAATTCGTCCGCATTTTTGACTGCCATTTTGCTGATATTTTCCTTTAAATCCTGCTGTCTTTTCTCATTCTTTGAAAGCCCAATTACTGTATTCACCAATTGAGCCGATGCATCCTCGTCACTTATCATCTCCGCTGCATTTTTATCAACCAATTTTTGTGCATTCACGGTTTGGTGGTCTTCTGCTGCAAAGGGAAATGGAACTAGCACTGCGGGCTTTCCCATAACAGCCAATTCAGCAATTGACATCGCACCACTTCGGCTGATTACCACATCTGCAGCGCCATAGGCATATTCCATTTGAGCTATAAAATCACTTACCCAAATATTGGATTTACCAACTGCTATTTCCCTGCCCTTTTCTATAAATGGTTTTCCCGTTTGCCAGATTAGTTGCAAGTCATTTTTTTTAAATTCATCTATCCCTTCAGTCAGTGCTTCATTAATATTTTTTGCACCCAAACTTCCGCCAATAGCAAGTACGGTTTTCTTATTCGGGTTAAGTCCAAAATAAAGTATCGCCTCTTCCCTTGAAAGCTTGCTTTTGGCGATATTTTCTCTAACCGGATTACCCGTTAGGATAATTTTATCTGAAGGGAAAAATTTATTCATTCCGTCAATGGCAACGAAAATTTTGGTAGCTTTTTTTCCCAACAATCTATTAGATTTTCCAGCAAATGAATTGCTCTCATGAATAAACGTATCAATTCCTTTTAGCTGTGCAAATCGAAGTACTGGAAAACTTGAATAGCCCCCTACACCAACTACAGCGGTTGGTTTGAATTCTTTAAAGATTTTTTTAACTTGAAAAAAACTCTTCAACAACTTAAAGGGTAATCCTATATTTTTTATCAAAGAACTTCTATTAAAACCCGCTATCGTTAAGCCTTCAATACGATATCCGGCCAATGGCACTTTTTCCATTTCCATTTTTCCATTGGCACCCACAAACAAAATTTCAGTTTTTGGTTGTATTCTCACAAGGGCATTTGCGATGGCAACAGCAGGAAAGATATGGCCACCAGTTCCCCCACCAGCAATAATGATACGAGCAACCTGGCCCCCAAATTGGGAATACTGATGGATACTATCGTCTATTGGTAATTTCATTTACATTGATAAAATCAACTTTTTGCGTTTTTGTTTTAATGTCTCTAATTCTTTATCTGCTGATTTGAATTATTCTGTTTCAACAGAAAATAAGCATCTGTTGAATCTTGTTTCGTTTTTATGCTTCTTCTTTTACAATAGGCAGCGGGACTGGACTTTCCTGTTGCTCCACATTTCTAGCTACACTTAAAATAATTCCAATCGATAAGCAAGTAAAAATAAAACTGCTTCCTCCCATACTCACCAACGGCAGGGTTACACCGGTGTTTGGGAATACATTTACATTTACACCCATATTGGCAAAGGCCTGGATCACCAAGGTAAAGCTCAGGGCCAGCGCAAGAAATGCCCCAAATGCAAAAGGACATTTCCGGTACAGCCTAATACATCGGTACAAAAACAATAAATAAATAAAAACAATGAATGCCCCCCCCAACAAACCATACTCTTCTAATATAATGGCGAAAATAAAATCACTGTAAGAATGAGGTAAAAAATTTCTTGCATTGCTGTTACCGGGGCCCCTTCCAAACCAGCCTCCACTCGCAATAGCAATCTTAGCTTGGTTGATCTGGTACGACTTTTCACTCCCATCACCCTTAGTGCTATACACAAAAGTTTGTATACGACTGATCCAAGTTGGTATTCTTCCAGAAGAAAATAATGCCGGCAACTCTTTTGATTTCCCCTCTGCCTTATCATAATACTTAACCGCCACCATAGATAATATTACAATCGGAATTGCTGTGATTAAAATGGTTAATGCAATATGCCGGGTATTAACACGCCCAATAAACATTAGCATAAAACTGGTACCAGCCACCAACATAGCAGTGGACAAATTAGCGGGCGCAATTAACAAGCAAATAATTAGAATTGGAATAATGATCGGCAAAAAACCCTTTTTGAAATCTTTGATTACCTGCTGTTTTTTACTCAATTGCCGACTCAAATACATGAACAGTGCAAGCTTGGCAAGATCAGAAGTTTGAAAAGTTTGATTGATTACTGGAAGTTTTATCCAACGACTCCCTTCATTCAAAGTGGTTCCAAAAAAATAAGTATAAATCAATAATGGAATCGAGATCAAAAATAATATTTGTGCCACCTTAGAATAGAATGTGTAATTGACCCTATGAGCAAAGTAAATAAATATTACTCCTGAAATAATTAATGCAAATTGTTTAAAAAGATAACTTTCAGTACTCCTACTATATTTGTATGCCAATGACCCTGTACTACTATATACCACCAGCAAGCTTATCAATGAAAGGATTATCACAATGGCCCATATGACGCGATCGCCACTGGTTTTTCGCACAAGATTTCCCCCCATCCCTTCCACTCCTCTAATGGAAGAATTGAAAACGCCCTCCTCAATTTGAGGCAATCCAAATAATTGTTTCAATATAGATTTATAATCTGCCATATGGTTTCTCCTGTTGGAAGGAGATTTGCTAAATGTTGTAACTGTTTTTTTTATTTACCCTACTAATTGCAATAAAGTGCTTACTATAACTGCACTATAAATTCTTTACTGCATTTTTAAATTGTATTCCCCGATCCTCATAATTTTTAAAAAGATCAAAACTTGCACAAGCTGGACTTAGTAAAACAACATCCCCCTTATCAGCAAAATGAAATGCCGCCTTTACCGCTTCATCTGCAGAACTGGCATTTACAATTAATGAAACAAAATCTCCGAAAGCTTCGTGTATCTTCCGATTATCAGTGCCCATGCAAATAATGGCCTTTACCTTTTCTTTTACGAGTTCATTCAAAAGCGAGTAGTCGTTACCTTTATCTACACCGCCCAATATTAAAATAGTTGGCTTATCAATACTTTCCAATGCAAACCAGGTGCTATTTACATTCGTAGCCTTTGAATCGTTAATAAACTGAACCCCTTTAATTTTTGCCACAGGTTCCATCCGGTGCTCTAGGCTTTGAAAAGTTTGCAGGGATTCCCTAATACTTTCTTTCTTAATGCCGACCGCCGTGGCACCCAGACTTGCAGCCATACTATTGTATTGGTTGTGCTTTCCTTTCAATGCAAAATCTTCTATGCTCATCTGCATATCCTCAGTTTTCCATTTCAAATGCATCTGGGCGTTTGTCAGGTAAGCGCCCTGTGGAAGTTCTTTACTCATAGTAATGGGGTATAAAGTTGATTGAATGGGGTAATTATTTATATTTTGATTCGTAATTTTATCATCTAAATTGTAAATAAACACATCGTTGGCCTGTTGGTTTTCCACCACCCTAAACTTACTATCTACATAGTTTTGCATCTTATAATCATATCTATCCAAATGATCTTCGGTGATATTTGTAAGTATCGCCACATCCGGGCGAAAGGTTTTAATATCATCCAATTGAAAAGAACTAATCTCTATCACATATAAAGATTTAGGATCAAGCGCCAACTGTCTGGCAAAAGAGTATCCTATATTACCCACCATCGCGCAATCCATTCCCGCATGATTACAAATATGCCATGTAAGCGCTGTTGTGGTAGTTTTTCCGTTACTCCCTGTAATGGCAATTATCTTACTATCGCCTTTATACCTGAAGGCAAATTCAATTTCACTAATTATTGAAATTCCTTTTTCCCTAATTTTCTTTACCAGCTCATTTTTTTCAGGAATACCCGGACTTTTCATCACTTCATCAGCCGACAATATTTTTTCTTCCGTATGGCCCGATTCTTCAAAATCGATACCATTGGCTAGCAATTCATTTTTATACTCCTCCTTTATTTTACCTCCATCACTTACAAACACATCATATCCCTGCTGGGTAGCTAACAGTGAGGTACCAATTCCACTTTCGCCTGCTCCTAATATGATTATTTTTTTTTTCATTCTTTTTTTTCACTTCATTGCTGATAAAGCTTTATCTCAATTTTAATGTTACAATTGCAATTACTACACACAAAATGGTAATGATCCAAAATCGAACAGCAATCTTACTTTCATGATATCCCAATTTTTGATAATGATGATGTAGCGGGCTCATCAAAAAAATCCTTCTCCCCTCCCCATACTTTCGCTTGGTGTATTTGAAATATCCCACCTGTATCATTACACTTAAATTTTCCACCAAAAAAACACCGCAAAAAATCGGGATCAATAATTCTTTACGAACAATAATTGCCAATGCAGCTATGATGCCACCCAATGCAAGGCTACCGGTATCTCCCATAAAAACTTGTGCTGGATATGAGTTGTACCAAAGAAATCCGATACAAGCGCCAACAAAAGCTGCAATAAAAATGGATAATTCTCCCAAATTGGGGATGTACATAATATTGAGGTACTCCGCAAACTTTATATTGCCACTCACATAAGCAAAAATGCCTAGGCAAATTCCAATGATAGCGCTTACCCCAGTAGCTAACCCGTCCAATCCGTCGGTTATATTTGCACCATTACTTACAGCAACCACAATAAATATTACAATAATGATATAAAGTAAATAGGTATACTTTTCCAGATTTTTAGGCAACAACTTGGCATAATTAAATTCATGGGTTTTTACAAAAGGAATGGTGGTGATAGGAGATTTTACTTTTACAAAAAGATGTTTTCTGCCATCGATCGTTGCTACATTAAATGAATCACTCATCAATTTTTCACCTGGTCTCAATACCGAATCTTTCACCAATGAAAAATCAGGATTATACACTTCTCTTTGCACCACTACACTTTGGGTAAAATACAGCGTTGCGCCCACAATGATTCCCAACATTACCTGCCCAAATATTTTAAATCGACCAGCTAATCCATCACTATCGCTTTTTTTATAATCCCCACCCTTTGCTAATGCAATGCGCTTGGAGCGAATTTTTAAATAATCATCAATAAAGCCAATCGCACCCAACCAAACGGTACACAGCAACATTAAGCGGATGTAAACCTTGTCGAGATTGGCCAATAATAAAGTAGGTATTAAAATAGCAAGTATTATGATGAGCCCTCCCATTGTAGGCGTTCCTTTCTTTTGTTGCTCTCCCGCTAATCCTAATTCCCTAACGCTTTCTCCCAACTGCTTTTTTTGAAGAAACGCAATGAGTTTTTTCCCATACACTGTTGTAATAAATAGACTCAAAATAACTGCCAGCATTACACGAAAAGTAATAAAGGCAAACAATTTACTTCCCGGAAATTTATACCCCGATTCAGTAAGCCAATGAAATAGATGATACAGCATAATTTTAAATTTGCTCTTTTTTATTACTTATTGCTTGCCTAATATATTCCTACATGCCACTCGATTCATCCCCTATCTAATTCAGTTATTTCTCCATCAGTTCAAACATTTCCCACAGCATTTTCTTATCGTCAAAATCGTATCTCACTTCTTTTATTTCCTGGTATTTTTCATGTCCTTTGCCTGCTACCAAAATGATGTCTTCTTTTAGCGCAAGCTTAACAGCTGTCTTGATAGCTTCTTTCCGATCGGCTATCGTGATGTATTTTTTTCTAGCTACTACATTTACCCCTAGCTCCATTTCTCTTAATATTTCAAGCGGATCCTCGTTTCTTGGATTATCAGAAGTGAAGATTACCTGATCACTATATTCACATGCTACGGCTGCCATAATTGGACGCTTGGTTTTATCCCGATCTCCACCGCATCCTACTACTGTTATAATACGCTCATTGCCCTGTCGTAATTTTTTGATGGTAGCCAACACATTCAATAATGCATCCGGCGTGTGCGCATAATCGATAATACCCATTATTTTATCTTGGTTACTGAGCATATAATCGAACCTTCCCTCAGCACCATCCAAGCTGCTTAATAATTGTAAAACCAAATTTTTATCTTGTCCCAAACAAACTGCTGCTTCAAATACTGCCAACAAATTATATGCATTAAACTCCCCAATCATTCTAAAATAAACCTCCGTATCATTCACCAGCATATGCAAACCGGTAAGACTATTATCAAGGATCTTTCCTTTACAATCAGCCATCGTTGTAAGGCTATAATAATATTTTTTTGCCGATGTATTTTGTAGCATTACCCTTCCTCTTTTATCATCTGCATTGCTAATAGCGAAAGCGGATGAAGGAAGTCCATCAAACCAAGATTTCTTTACCCTAATATATTCTTCAAAGGTTGTATGATAATCCAGATGGTCATGGCTAATGTTACTAAACAATGCACCGGTAAATTGCAGTCCCGCGATCCGATGCTGGTGAATTGCGTGGCTACTACATTCCATGAAAACATATTGGCATCCAGCATCCAGCATTTGGCTCAACAAGGCATTCACGCTAATTGCATCCGGAGTAGTGTGCGTAGCAAGTACAACGGTATTACCAATTTGATTTTGGATAGTACTGATCAAGCCACATTTATATCCGAGTGCGGTAAACAATTTCCACAAAAGGGTAACGATGGTTGTTTTGCCATTGGTTCCGGTAACCCCCACTAATTTGATGGCAGCAGAAGGTGCGCCATAAAAATTATGACTAATATAACCAGCTGCCACAGCAGAATTTTCCACCTGAACATAGGTTATATTTTCACTGACTACTCCAGGCAGCATCTCGCATATAACCGTTGTTGCTCCATTTTGAATGGCTATATCAATAAATTGATGCCCATCCATGATACTACCTTTGATGGCCATAAAACAACTAGCTGTACTCACTTTACGTGAATCAACCTGCAAATCCTTCACTTCAATATTAGTACTACCCAATACTGCGCGAATGCTAACTTTATATAGTAGGTCTGCTAAAATCAATTTAAAAATAGTGTTACAGTTTGACCTTTAATAAATGTGTTTCCTGCTAATACAGACTGGCCAAATACCCTTCCTCTTCCGCTAGCCATTACCTTTAATCCTTTATTTTCCATTAAATACACTGCGTCCTTCAAACCCATGCCAACCACACTAGGAATAATTAAAGTGGGGCTATTAGCAGTTTCGGGCAAAGTAAAAATGGCAGCATTGTCTTTCATCTGCATTGATCTCCAGAATCCTCCAACTGCTGAATCCACAAATGGTAAATTCAACTGGTTGAAAATTGAATTCAATTCATTTTTCATGCCATAATAATGGTACTGTACCGTATCTCGATTTACACTTTCCTTAAATTGTTGAGTACTTAAATAACGGGCATAGATTTTATCGCTTATCTCCTTGAATACTTTTCCAGAAACATCCGCTCCGTATATCAATTTTGATTCCGCACTATTTTGTATCACTACGGCCATAGTATATACAGGTTTTTGGGATGGGAAATAACCCATAAAAGAAGCTTGATAAATTTTATTCCCTTTGTTATAGCCATTGTTATCCAAAGCTGTAACTGCAGTACCTGTTTTTCCGGCAATGGAATAATTGGAATCGTATAATACTTTATGGCCCGTTCCATGCATGCTATCTACCACTGCTTCCAAACATTCTTTTAACTGTGCCAGCGTTGCATCGCTGCATATTTTATTTACCAACACCTTAGGTAAAATTCTTTTCACTTCTATGCCATACTGGTTAACTGAATTAACCAAATAAGGCTGCATCATGGTACCATTGTTAGCAACCGCATTGTATACCATTAGCAAATGCAATGGAGTTAGTAGTTCCTCGTATCCATGTGCCATGTAGGGAATCGTAGTCTTTGACCAACTCCTGTTTTTTGGACTTTTGATAGTAGGCTTTGCTGATGCGGCAGTAATATCAATACCCGTTAATGTATCCAAACGCAATTGATGTAAATGAGCTAAAAATTTGGAAGGTTCATTATGATAATACTGATCGGCTAATTTTGCAAATGCAACATTACTACTCGACGAAAATGCATCTTTAACCGTAATTGAACCCGCACCCAAATGCGCATCTTTTATCTTCAATCCATAAAAAGATTTGGCCCCACCTTCACAATCCACAATCGTATTTTTAGTAACGTACTTGTCTTCTATTAAACTTAATAAAGTAGCTAATTTAAAAATCGATCCTGGCTCAGTTGCCTTCGCAATTCCATAATTTAAATCTTCCACATAAGTTCCATTGGACTGTTTACCTAAATTTGCAATCGCCTTAATCTTCCCAGTGGCTGTTTCCATCACGATGGCGGTACCATGCTTAGAATTATTATCTACCATCATTCTCATCAATGCACTTTCGGTAATATCCTGAATATAGGTGTCTAATGTAGTGATGATATCCTTTCCGTTTTCCGGCTCTACTTCAGCGCCTTCTACAGGCATATAGGCACCAGCGATATAACGCATTAGCCGCTGCCCTGTTCTACCGCGTAACAAACTATCGTAACTCTGTTCAAGGCCTACATTTAACTTGGCATTGTCTCTTGATAATCCAATGGTTCTGTTGGCAAGTAATGCATAGGGATTGATTCGCTTATCGCGTGGATCAATCATAAAACCACTTTTGTTTCTCCCCAATTTTACTAAAGGAAAACCCCTTAACTGTTCATATTCCAAAAAGGAAATTTTCTTCTTTAGGGTATAATAACGATCAACATTTTTATAGGCCATTTGAATTTCACTCAGATAAGCTTCCTTACTTTTATCCTTAAATAGATTTGCCAGACAGCTGCTTAATGTATCCGAATTTTCTCTAAATCTTTTCCCGTTTTTTTCTCTGAGCCCATCTGCTCCAAAATCGATGTATACATCAAAAATTGGAATGGAGGTACTTAACATATTTCCATCTTCGCTAAAAATAGTACCCCGTTCTGCCACCAGCGGAACATATTTCAGATGCAAACTATCACCCATACTTTTCCAATAGGCTCCTTCTACCTGTTGTAAATAAAAAGCCCTGCCCAATACAACTGAACCCAGTAATATGATCCCCAAAAAACAGAGATATACCCGCCACAATATGTCTTTTTTAATATCCAATGCTATTACTTTTTTAGCCTAGTTAAATTTTATTTAAAATGGTACTGATAATCTACTTGCCTTTATATAATTCATTTTGAAGGATGATAAATCCTTTGCGGACACGCTACTTTTGTGGTGCATCTTGCAATAACAAAACGGGTGCCGATGTCAGTTCCTTTAAGCCCAAGGGCGCTACGGCTTTTATCAATTCGCTCGCCTTACTCCTGAAAATAACATCACTTTTAATTGTTTTATATTCGTATTCCAACTCTTTAATATGCTTTTCTGTTGCACCCATTTCCCTTGTTAGTTTATCTGAGTGGTGGCCATTATAGATGTACAACACCGCCAAAACTGCCAAAAAAAGAAAAAATGGAATATTCTTAACTACCCACTTATGACTTAGAAAAATTTTCCAATCCCTTTTGCCAGCAATGGGTTCCTCCTTTTGTGTATACTTATCTTCTAACATTTTTTTAAAATTTAACCACTGCCTTTTAGCCCTTCTTCCTAACGCAATGCTTATTTTTTTTGAGCCAACCTTAGTTTTGCACTTCGAGATCTTTTATTTCGTCTTGTTTCACTATCGGATGGCAGGATTGGTTTTTTAGTGAGAATTTTGAATAGATTTTCCGGCTTACCCCCATACAATTCATCCATTACTTCTTCTGAAAAACTACCTGTTTTAAAAAAATTTTTTACAATTCTATCCTCCAGCGAATGAAAAGTAATGATGGCTACTATTCCCCCTGGCTTCAATAAAGCAGGGGTTTGCTCCAAAAGCTCCTTCAATGCACCTAATTCATCATTTACGGCTATTCTCAAAGCCTGAAACACCTGAGCAAAATATTTTTGAGGATTTCCCTTTACTGCAGATTGAACAGCCTGTTTAAATTGTTGGATGGTTTTGATAGGCATCAATGCCCTTTGCTGAACAATTGTTTTTGCCAATGTCTTGGCATTGGTCACTTCCCCGAATTGTTCCAGCATTTTATGTAACTGTAGCTCAGTATATTTTTTGATGATATCTGCTGCTGTAGTAGTTTGTCGCTGATCCATGCGCATATCTAGCGCTGCATCAAAACGAATGGAAAATCCTCTTCCGGCCTCATCAAACTGGTGACTGGAAACTCCCAAATCTGCCAATATTCCATCTACTTGTGTTATTTTATGCAAGCGTAAAAAGCGTTGCAAATGACGAAAATTTTGCGGTACAAAAACCACCCGATTATCCTGAGGGAGATTTTTTTTGGCATCTTCATCTTGGTCAAACGCAACCAAAATGCCCTTTTCACCTAAATGCTGCAACAAGGCCCTGCTATGACCACCACCACCAAAAGTGCAATCCACATAAATCCCATCTGCCTTAATTTGTAAGCCGTCGATGGTTTCCTGAAGCAATACTGGTATATGATAATCCAACTGGTCCGCTGAAGAATGGAGAGGCAATTTGCTTTCGTCAGGAGGCGTTTTTTTCAACATGTCAGCTTTTCAGTTTTTCATCGTTTTTATTCATCACTTCATTGGCCAGGTTACTATAAGACTCTGGAGAAAAAGATTCAAAGAACATTTTATACTTTGCTGCATCCCAAATCTCAATCTTATTGACAGCAGATACCAGTACTACATCTTTTTCCAATCCAGCATACTCCATTAAGGCCTTTGGAATTAATAACCTTCCCGCTGTATCCAATTCAAGTTGGGTAGCTCCATTCAAAAAATATCGACGAAATTGTCTAACCTTTGGATCAAATTCATTCAACTTGCTAACCTCCGCAAAAATCGGTTCCCAGCTTTGCATGGGATATAAACTCAAACAAGCTTCAATGCCCCGATTGATTACAAATTGGCCCGCACCTACCTCTGACAGCTGCTTTTTAAAGCCGGCCGGCAAAAGGAAACGTCCTTTAGCGTCCATCGTAGCCTCATATTCGCCTAGAAAACCAATCATTTACTGGGATTGTTTGATTTAAATGAATTATTACCACAAAATAACACCTTTTCCCACTTTTACACTTAAAATGATATAAACATTTTTATCCACAGGCTGAAACACCCCCCTAATATGACTTTAAGCTGCTTTAATGGCATTATAGGGGTGAATAACCTATGCAAATAGGTGTATAACCTGTGGATTACTGAAATTTCATTAGAAATGATGCTCAGAACTGGCATTTTCTGCATCAAAAGAAAGGGGTTTGGGAAACAGTTGATTCTACGGCATTGACCAACCCATGGAGGTTAATAAAATACTGTAACGTCCTGCCAAAATATGGGCATTCACAATTCAACGAAATAGAAAAATAAAGAAAGGGGGATTTAATAAGTGAGGGGCTAATTTTTGATCAACGGAAAACTCAGTAAAAAACTACTTCCTTTTCCGAGAATACTTTCAACTTTAATACTTCCATGGTGGGCATCCACCATGGTTTTGACATAATTGAGTCCTAGACCAAAGCCTTTTACATTATGAAGATTGCCAGTATGGGCGCGGTAAAATTTCTCAAAAATTCGGGTCGCAGTTTCTTTGCTCATACCTATACCATTGTCCTCTATTTTAACCTTGAGCCGGTTACCTTCATTTTGAGTACTAATTATTATTCGAAGGTCGTCCTTAGAATACTTTACCGCATTATCTAGCAGATTACTGATCAGATTGGTAAAGTGAACTTCATCCGCCAGAATGATATCCTTATTTGCTTTAAGGTTCACCTCCAAGCGACCATGTATTTCATCTACCTGTAGATTGATGTTGTTTAAAGCACTATTGATTAAATCGTGGGCATGCGCCTTAACAAGATTTAACTGAACAAGCTGTTTATCGAGCAATGCAGCTTGAAGAATAGTTTCTACCTGCCTATTCATTCGCTTGTTTTCCTCCTTAATGATCCCGGTAAAATAATTCATTTTTTCAGGATCATTAATTACTTTTTCATTCTTTATAGCATCCACTGCAAGTGAGATAGTAGCCAACGGGGTTTTAAACTCATGGGTCATATTATTGATGAAATCAGACTTTATTTCACTCAGTTTTTTTTGTTTCAGCAAAGCCCTCACAGTAAGAAAGAATGCTGTAATAATAATCACTGAAAAAACAATTGCTCCAATGATGAACCAAGTTAGTGATCGCCAAATCAGTTTTTTGGCATGGGGCACAGTGATGATCAATAATTCCTGGGGCGAAATACCCTCCGAAAGACTTCCACCAGGAGACTCTAGCTGTATCACATGCAGTTTATTATTTGCAGAGTCGGCGTATAATTTATAAAAATTGGTAGATTGAATTTCCTCGCCAACTATTGAAGTGGGGCTGATGGCAAATTCAAATGGAATATTTCTAAGATTTTTTTTATCGAATGCCTTTCTTATGATACCCGCTATTTCTTCGCCCGAGTATTTTTGTGCAATAGTAGGCCTGAAAATTTCAAGCTGACTTTCGCTATGAAAAAGGGGGTCCTTTTTTCTCCTCAATGGCATAAGATTACCTTTCTCCTCCATCAAATCGGTAGCAGCCTGAGAAGTAGCCAAACTTACGTGTTCATAAAATTTTTGCTCTTCTAACTCGAGGGTGCCTTTTATCCACAAAATCTGAAAAAAAATAATTCCCAGAAGTGAGAGCAAAATCAAGACCGTTATTACTGGGAAAATACGTTTCATTCGTATAAAAGTAAATCAATATTGTTGACTAAATTAATTTTAAGTGCCCAAAACATCAATTTAACGAAGGTTTTGGAACTTTAAAAGCAAAATAAACTTAAATCAAAATTAGTAAAGCGAGAAATAATCAATTAATTTAGGAATATGATTTCACCTGCTGCCGGAATATTATTGATTGCAGATCCATTCTTAAAAGATCCACATTTTATGAGGTCAGTAGTGATTGTTTGTGAGCACCAAAAAGAGGGAACTGTTGGGTTTGTTTTAAACAAACCATTTGATCAAAAGCTGGATGCATTAATAACCAATTTCGAAGGATTCGCTATTCCTGTCTTTTACGGGGGGCCCGTTCAAAAAGACACCATCCACTTTCTGCACCAATACCCCGACCTAATACCCGGCGGACAAGAAATAATGAAAGGGATTTATTGGGGTGGAGATTTTGAAATGGTAACCCAGCTAGTCAAAAATAATAAGCTAGACCTTACCAAAATTCGTTTTTTTATTGGATATAGTGGCTGGAGCAAAGATCAACTCAATGATGAATTAAAAGAAAAAACATGGCTAACTGTTAAGGCTACACGAAATTTAATCTTCCACTCCTTTCCTGACAAAATATGGAAAGATAGCCTAAAGCAACTTGGAGGAGATTATGAAATGATGATCAACTACCCTATCGACCCCCAACTAAATTAAGCTCCCCTCTTTATGTACTGATTTTTTTTATCCTACATTTGTTTCGAAAACCTATAAAAACAGAACGATTCATTGCTTACCGCTTAAAAATGCTATACCAATTTGTAAAATTCATTGCAAGGGCTGCTATCAAATTGTATTGTAGAGATTTGCAGATTAATAAAAAGGAATTGTTAAATACCGAGGGCCCCCTATTGCTTGCCGTTAATCACCCCAATTCATTCCTAGATGCGATTATTCTATGCACCCTTCTCGACAGACCACTTTATTCACTCGCTAGGGGAGATGCATTTAACGGAAAATGGATTAGCCGAATTTTGTTAGCCTTTAAACTATTGCCCGTATACCGCACCAGTGAAGGGGTTGAAAATTTAACTGACAATTATACCACCTTCAATCGTTGCAAGGAAATCTTTAAACAGAATGGTATTGTGCTGATTTTTAGCGAAGGAAAATGCATTAATGAATGGCATTTACGCCCCCTAATGAAGGGAACGGCAAGGCTAGCCATCAGTACCTGGGAAGATGGCATTCCCTTAAAGGTGTTGCCAATTGGCATCAATTATAATTCATTTAATAAATTTGGTAAAAACATACGGATTTGTATAGGCGATTTCATTACCGCCATCGATATTGAGACTACCGATGGATTTGGGAAAGGCATTCAATCTTTCAATTCGCTTCTTCAACAACAACTGACTCCACTTGTATTTAAAATTAACAAATCGGATAAAGAAAAATTACATGCACAATTTTATATACACCAGTCTGCACTCAAAAAAATCTTGCTGTTCCTTCCCTCCTTAATAGGATGGGTACTGCATGCCCCCTTGTATTATCCCATCAAAAAAATCATCATTAAAAAAACAATTGAAACCGACCACTTTGATTCAATTGTCGTGGGCCTTTTATTTTTTGCTTACCCCCTGTATGTTTTCTCTACTACCCTTTCCCTGTTTTTATTCAGTGGTGAATGGTATTCTTTTTGGCTGTTGTTAATATTTCCTTTTACTGCTTGGTCGCATTTACAATTGAAAAAACAAATGGATTAACCGATTGGCAAAATTGGATTTTCATGCACCAATAATTAAATGAAGGGCATAAAAAAAGTCCCTACCAGAGGGACTTAATAAATTTATTTGGCAGTATTAAAGTTGCTCAGCTCCTTCAATCAGCACAATCGTTTTATTGTTTAACACTTCCACAAAACCACTAAGAATAGTAAAAGAAGTAGTAGCTGTTTTATCAGTCAGCACTTTAAGCTTACCCGCCTTGAGTGCACCAACCATGGGAGCATGTTTGTCTAGCACTTCAAAAGAACCATTGATACCAGGTAACTGCACACCGTACACTTCGCCACTGAATATCTTTTTTTCGGGAGTTAATATTTCTAAATTCATACCCTTGTCTCTAAAAGAGAACCTGGTTTATTAGTTAATAATTATTTTTAGCAAACTCCCCTTGAAAGGAATCCGATAATTGATTGTTAGTTCCCACTTTAAGGAAGACCAACAAAAAAGGTTTATGCCAATGCTGCTGCCATCATTTTCTTACCCTTCTCAATCGCATCTTCAAGCGTACCCACCAAGTTAAAGGCTGCTTCTGGATACTCATCTACTTCGCCATCCATGATGGCATTGAATCCACGAATGGTATCTTCTATTGGAACCAACACCCCTTTTAAGCCGGTAAATTGCTCAGCCACAAAGAAAGGCTGGCTTAGGAAACGTTGTACCTTACGTGCCCTAGACACGGTTTGCTTATCATCATCACTCAATTCGTCCAAACCAAGGATGGCAATAATATCCTGCAACTCTTTATAACGCTGCAAAATTAATTTTACCCGATTGGCAGTATTATAATGCTCATCTCCTACGATTAAAGGAGTTAAAATTCTAGAAGTAGAATCCAATGGATCCACCGCAGGGTAGATACCCAAATCCGCAATCTTACGACTCAATACCGTAGTGGCATCCAAATGCGCAAAGGTAGTAGCTGGAGCTGGATCCGTTAAATCATCAGCAGGTACATATACCGCTTGTACAGAGGTAATGGAACCATTTTTGGTAGAGGTAATTCTTTCCTGCATCAATCCCATTTCAGTAGCCAAAGTAGGCTGGTAACCCACCGCACTAGGCATACGGCCTAGTAAGGCAGATACTTCAGAACCTGCTTGGGTAAAACGGAAGATATTATCTACGAAAAACAAAATGTCTTTTCCTTGTCCGGTACCATCTCCATCACGAAAATATTCGGCAATGGTTAATCCGCTTAAAGCCACACGAGCCCTCGCTCCGGGTGGTTCATTCATTTGTCCAAATACGAAGGTTGCTTTAGACTCTTTTAAGTCATCCATGTTCACCGCACTCAGATCCCATCCACCTTCTTCCATACTATGCTTAAACTTATCGCCATAGTTCATGATTCCAGCTTCAATCATCTCACGCATTAAATCATTTCCTTCCCTTGTACGCTCTCCTACACCCGCAAAAACGGATACTCCACTATATGCCTTAGCAATATTGTTGATTAATTCCTGAATCAAAACTGTTTTTCCCACACCAGCACCACCAAATAAACCAATCTTTCCACCTTTTGCATAAGGTTCGATTAGATCAATTACTTTAATTCCGGTAAATAAAATTTCATTCGCCGTACTTAAATTTTCAAATAAAGGCGGTTTGGCATGAATGGGGCGACCACCTACTTTGCTAACCTGGGGTAAACCATCGATGGCATCTCCCGTAACATTAAATAAACGGCCCTTAATGGCATCTCCTACAGGCATAGCGATTGGTTTGCCAGTATCAACTACCACCATTCCCCTAACTAGGCCTTCCGTACCGTCCATCGCAATGGTCCGCACACTGTCTTCACCTAGATGTTGCTGTACTTCCAGCACTAAAGTATCACCGTTATCACGCTTTAACTCCAATGAATTTAAAATTTCTGGAAGATTGCTATCACTATCAAATTGCACGTCTACTACGGCACCTATGATTGACTTTATTTTACCGGTATTGGCCATAAACAAGATTTTATTGTATGTAGGTCTGTTTTCAGGGCGCAAAGGTAAGGAATAGGGATTAAAATTTGAAATTTCATATACTATATTTTGCAGTGTTTATTAATATGACAATAATCGCCTTTTTCTGCCAATAGATAGCAAGCTACTCCAATTAGGCCTACCTACTGGAATACTACTAAACTGCCCGATAGAGTAATAACCCTCCGAATCACAATAAAAAAGTAATTTTGCAACATAGTAATCAATTATATGACGACAGAAACAAAAAGACAGAAACAAGTTGCAGGGCTGATCAATGAAGAACTGAACGACATATTTCGCCGCATGAACCTCTTGATGGTGGATGGAGGAATGATTTCCATTTCCAATGTAAAAATTACACCCGACCTTTTTGAGGCAAGAGTTTACCTAAGTATGTTTCAAGTGAAGGACACCCAATCGGCCTTATTGAAATTTGAAGAAAAAAATAAAGAAATTCGAAAGGAATTAGGTACTAGGGTCCGCCACCAGTTACGCAGCATCCCCGAACTGAAGTTTTTTATTGATGATACGTTGGACTATGTTTTTAAAATGGAAGAGCTATTTGAAAAAATAAAAAAGGAAGAAAACCCCTCCTCAAAACAGAATACCCCAACAAAAGATTAATATTCACAGTAACCACATTTACAAAACACCCCGCTGGGGTATAGGATATGTATCTAACCTTTGCCTGGAGATATTTTAAAGCAAAAAAAAGCGCCAATGCCATTAATTGGATTGCCTGGGTAACGGTAGGAGTAATCGCTTTTGCAACTGCCTGCCAGATACTTGTTTTGAGTGTTTTCAATGGTTTTGAAGGACTGGTGAAATCACTCTACTCTTCCTTTTACACCGATATAAAAATTATTCCTCAAACGGGAAAGACATTCATCCTCACCGCTGCTCAAATTCAGCTTCAAAAAGATATGCCGGGTATTCAAGCGATTTCATTGATTGCAGAAGAAAAAGCTTTGCTGCAAAATGATGACCTTCAAACGATTGTATACCTGAAGGGGGTAGACGAAAATTACCAAAAGGTAAGTGGTGTAGCAGAAAAAATCGTTGAGGGCAAATTTAATACCGGTGATGCAAATGAGCCAGGATTGATCTTGGGCGCTGGGATACAAAATGCCGCAGGAGTAAATATTACCAATGCTTCAGCCGCTTCTCTATTAACTGTTATTTTGCCAAAAAAAGGAAAAGTTTCGATGACCGATCCGCTTCAATCCCTAAGTGAAGGCAGTATAAAAGCGACAGGTGTTTTTGCCATTCAACAGGATTTTGACAATAAATATGCTATCACCAATATAGATTTTGTGAAGCGCCAAATGGGATTTGCTGAGCATGAATACAGTGCTGCAGAATTAAAACTAACCGACCCTTCCAATTTATTACAGGTACAAAAGCAACTTTCTAAAATGCTAGGCAGCACTTTTAAAGTACAATCAAAGTACGAACAAAATACCAGCCTATACAATACCATGAAGCTTGAAAAATGGGCCATCTACGTTGTGCTAACATTGATCCTATTCATAGCAGCCTTTAATATGATCAGCGCCTTAACCATGCTGGTATTGGAAAAGAAAAAAGACATTAGCGTTCTTCAAAGCATGGGAGCTGATAACAGCATGATATTAAAAATATTCTTAGGCGAGGGGCTGCTACTGGCAGCTATTGGCGCTATCACTGGAATAGGAATGGCTTTGCTGGTCTGCATTTTACAGATAAAATACCACCTATTCAAACTACAAGGAGGCTCTTTTTTAATCGATTATTTTCCTGTAAAACTGCAAGCTTCAGATTTTATTTTGGTATTATCCACTGTAACTCTGATCTCATTTTTAGCAGCCTGGTTTCCAGCGCGCAAAGCAGCTAATCAATTGATTGAACTTCGATAGAGACCGATCTGTCCCCAATTAAAAACGCTTTCTAAATAGAAAGCGTTTTTAAAAAATATGCAGTGTATTTTTTCACTTAATAATCTCCCAGGGTTTCAGGCAATTGGGCAAGCGCATTTTGCAATTGCTCATCATTGGGTGCAATCCCATGCCATGCGTGGCTACCTTCCATAAAATCAACCCCCTTACCCATTTCAGTTTTCATCAAAATAACAATGGGTTTTCCTTTTCCAATATATGTTTTGGCGAGATGAAGCCCCGCTACTATTTCATCCATGTCATTTCCCTTTTCAATGGTTAGCACTGTCCAACCAAAAGCCTCAAATTTTGAAGCCAAGTCACCCAGATTCATTACCATACTAGTAGGGCCATCAATTTGCTGCCCATTCCAATCAATGGCTGCGATAAGATTGTCTACTTTTTTATGTGCCGCAAATAAAATTGCTTCCCAATTTTGTCCTTCATTCAATTCGCCATCTCCGTGCAGTGAATAAATAACTCCTGCATCCTTATTCAGCTTTTTCGACATCGCCGCACCAAGCGCTACGCTCATTCCCTGACCCAATGAACCACTTGCCACCCTTACACCTGGCAAATGCTCATGTGTGGTGGGATGCCCCTGAAGTCGACTATTCAACTTACGAAAGGTGGATAATTCTGCTGTAGGAAAATAACCGCTACGCGCCAATACACTATAAAAAAGAGGCGAAACGTGTCCATTGCTCAGAAAAAAAAGATCTTCTCCTACCCCATTCATATCAAACTGGGGATCGTGTTTCATGATATCAAAATACAGTGCAGTTACATAATCAGCACATCCCAACGATCCGCCAGGATGACCACTCTGAACTCCGTGTACCATTCGCACGATATCTCTACGTACCTGACTTGCTATTCCTTTTAAATCACTCATTTTTTTTGTTTATGCGATGCAAACCTACTTCAAATACCTTCATGAGCAAAGTAAAAATTATAACTCCGCAATTATTTTTTCAAAATTTAGATCAAATCGCACTGGCAGGTTACCAACAAATAATTTATTTATTTAATATAAAAATGAAACTTTTGCCCCTTTTGCTTTTATATACTATATATTTTAATTATATTGTATATGACTTTAGTAGCTACCTCTCTTCATTGAGCTTACCGAATGTATTTATAACCATTTTGAATAACTAGCACTCCATGTTTACTGTTTTTTTAAGCGGAAGCCTTTCCTTTATAGTGACTTTTTTGGCCATTCCATCCATAATACAGGTAGCCAAGGAAAAAAAACTATTCGATGAACCCGATGAACGAAAGGTGCACAAAATAAGAATCCCCACTCTAGGAGGATTTGGAGTTTTTGCAGGCTTTATATTGTCGTTACTTTTAATGGCATCGAATGGTAACGGGGAATTAAAATATTTTGTAGCTGCTGCAATGATTCTTTTCTTTTTAGGCATCAAAGATGACATTTTGATTATTTCACCTACAAAAAAAATGATCGGACAATTTATTGCTGCAGGCATCCTAGTTCAACTTGGTGGCTTACAAATTACCAATATGCAAGGCTTTATGGGGGTATTTCAATTACCCCTTTTTGTATCAATCCCTTTTACGATGCTTACAATCGTATTTATCATCAATTCTTTTAACCTAATCGATGGAGTAGATGGCTTAGTGGGTGCAATCGGTTTATTTACCTCCTTATTTTTTGGCTGCTACTTTTTATTTGCAGGCCAGTCCTTCTATTCAATAATGGGCTTTTCAATGGCTGGCAGCTTACTTGCCTTCTTATTTTTCAATTTTTCTCCAGCCCAAATATTTATAGGAGATACGGGATCACTATTGATTGGCATTGTTAATTCGATGATGGCAGTAAAATTCATCGACTTTGCAAGTAATAAAGAATCTGCATTACCGTTAGCTTCAACACCTGCACTGGCAATTGCCATTCTAATCATCCCCATTTTTGATACTATTCGCGTTTTTGCACTTCGTATTCTTAATAAGCGCTCACCATTTAGTCCAGACAGAAATCATGTTCACCATTTTTTACTCGACCTTGGATTTAGCCACCGAAAGGTTACACTAACTTGTGTATTGGTCAATATGGTTTTTATAGCTTTGTCACTTTCCCTCCAAATTTTGGGAACTACCATTCTAATCAGTATGCAAATGACAATTGCATTTGCATTAATGGCCCTGGTTCAATATAAAAGGAGGACGCTTCAATCACCAACTGCAGTGGAATTGCAGACCAATAAAAATTCACTCCCTACCTATCCCTCTCTTTTACTTGCGCCCAAAAACACTTGAAATAAGCTAGTTACTTATGCAAGTGAGAAAGATGACCAATACAATTTATGGGTAAAAAAGCGATAATTTGCCCATCTAATATTCTTTTTATTAGTTTTGCAGATACTTAATTTTCTATATTATGTCAGAAGAATTGGAATTAATTAAACAGGATACAGAATCTTTAATGAAAAAAGCGATCAGCCACCTGGAGACCGAACTAGTAAAAATAAGGGCGGGAAAGGCTAATCCGAATATGCTGGATGGTATTGTTGCAGACTATTACGGATCACCCACGCCACTAGCGCAAATAGCCAATATTTCTGTACTGGATGCCAGAACAATTTCTGTTCAGCCCTGGGAAAAGAAGATGCTCCAGCCAATTGAAAGGGCAATCATTGCCAGTAATATTGGAATCAATCCGCAAAATGATGGCAATTTTATCCGGCTTTATCTTCCTCCACTTACAGAAGAACGAAGAAAAGAACTGGTAAAAAGATGCAATGGTGAAGGCGAACAAGGAAAAGTATCGATTCGTAATATTCGAAGGGAAGCGATTGAGCAAATTAAAAAATTACAAAAAGACGCTGTAATAAGTGAGGATGCTGCTAAAAATGCGGAGGCGGAAATTCAGGAATTCACCAACCGATTTACCGTACTGGTAGAGAAACATCTGGAGGCAAAGGAAAAAGAAATCATGGTAATCTAATTTATAAATGGAATCTGTTTTATTGATGTAAGTAAAATGAAGGAGCCCCCAACAACTGAAAGCGATTTTTCTTTTGGAAAACCCAATTCATTCACATCAATAAATCAGATTTCAAATAGTAAAATTCGGCAACTCACTGAGCTCCTCCAGTATCCCCTTTTTTCCTGAAAAGCCAAAACAATGCGTTCCATTGGTGATTACAATATAGGGTACATTTAAAGTGATATTGTAACGAAGCGCTTGGTTCAATACCTGCTCATTTAAGGCAACCTCCATTTCCTTACACTCAATGATCATCCAAGGTTTGGTGTTTTGGTCATACACCACTATATCAAATCGTTTCGCAAGTTCTCCCAACTGAATTTCCTTTTCAACTGCAATAAGAGAAGAAGGATATTTTTTTACCTGAATCATATATTGCAAAAAATTTTGTCGCACCCATTCCTCCGGAGTAAGCATTATCCACTGCTTTCTAATTTCGTCAAATATAAATTCCTTCCCCAGCTGGTCTTTAATTTTAGGTTGGTAAGCTGGGTATTCAATCTTAATCATATGGTAGCAAAAAAGATTTTGTACATTTAACAATAGTTAGCTGTTTATTGATATTATTACAAACAACGATTTCGTTACGAAAATAATTGAATTACTATTACCAGGCCCCAAATAAACCCTAGAAACAATTAAATAAAAAATGAAAACAAAGGAAAGTATCGTTGAAAACTGGCTGCCTCGATACACTGGCAAAAAGCTAGAAAATTTTGAACAATGCCTCTTGCTTACCAATTTCTCCAACTATGTGCAGCCATTTGCTGCTATCAATAAAGCAGCCACAGTAGTTGCAGACAGGCAGATGCGTCACTGAGCTGACTAATTCAAAAATCCAACCAATACTATATGAAGGAACAATTATATACTTATCATCAACTTTATTTTTTTACAAAAAATATTTTTCTTCAAATAGGTTGTAGTGAGGCAAATGCCGATACCGCCACCAAAGTGCTACTGTCTGCTGATCTAAGGGGAGTTGACAGCCATGGAATTGCTAGATTAACTGGGTATGTGAGGCTTTGGGAAGTAGGGAGAATCAATGCAAACCCTTCCATTCAAATTGTTCATGAAACTCCTTCCACGGCAGTAATCAATGGAGATAAAGGATTGGGATTGGTAGTTGCCCCTGCGGCAATGCAGGTAGCTATCAACAAAGCCAACAACGTGGGTACCGGCTGGGTAAGTGTGAAGAATAGCAATCATTTTGGTATCGCAGGCTATCATGCAATGATGGCACTCGATCATGAAATGATTGGCATTGCCATGACGAATGCATCGGCATTGGTAGCACCTACTTTTTCAATAGAACGTTTGTTGGGAACCAACCCTATTGCGGTAGCCATTCCTGCGGGCACTGAACCACCATTTGTTGCTGATTTTGCCACCACCACCGCTGCTAATGGAAAACTAGAAATTCTCCAACGCAAAAATGAAGATGCTCCCGAAGGCTGGGTTCAAACAAAAGAAGGTTCCCCTCGTACTGATGCAAACGAACTAAAAAAAGGCGGTGCATTATTACCCTTGGGAGGTGATAAAGAACATGGCAGCCACAAGGGTTATATGCTTGGTTCAATTGTAGATATCTTTTCAGGTATTTTAAGTGGTGCCAATTATGGACCTTGGGTGCCGCCTTTTCCAGCCTATATCCCCATGCCTGAAAATTTACCCGGAGAAGGTATTGGACATTTTTTTGGCGTAATGCGCATTGATGCATTTAGACCCGCAGCGGAGTTTAAACAACACATGGACAATTGGATACAACGTTTCCGATCGGCCCAAACCATACCAGCCGAATCCAGTGTAATCATACCCGGTGAGCCAGAAAGAAAAATGGAAGCGCAGAGAATGAACAATGGCATTCCATTAAATCAAGCTGTCATCGATGATTTAAGAATCTTAGGTGCAAAATACCATCTTGAGTTATAGTGGCATCCTCCACTTGATTGAAACATATTTCTTTATTTTTTTGAAAGCGAACCATTATGCGGTAATTTCGCTCTTACATTGATTCACGTTAAATGTTTGCTTAAATGCGAACGAGCCAGTAAATATGAAAATAATGAAATTTGGCGGTACCAGTGTTGGTAAGCCAGAAAGGATGCACGAAGTTGCTACCTTGATTACAAAGGATGCAGAGTCTAAAATTGTTGTACTATCTGCATTAAGTGGTACCACCAATGCCCTGGTAGCAA
>JBIKOV010000275.1:0-4234 GCA_044357815.1 Ferruginibacter sp.
CTACTACCCAAAGTGGTTCACTGCTTGCTGCAATAGATCCTGTCCCCCTGATTCGAATAGAAGGGGCCGAACCTGCATCGTAGTTGTTATCTAATATTGTTAATCCTGCTACTTTTCCCTGGAGCAAATCAACTCCATCCATAGAGCTTGCGGTAGTTACAGCAAGTTTTTCTCGATTTAAGTTAACAACTGAACTTGATATTTCTGTTAACTTTTTGGAGCTGTACCCGATTGCAATAACTTCTTCAAGTACTTTTGGATCTTCTGTCATTATGATATCCATTTGCAATTTCATTCCTACCACAATTACCTGTTCTTTCATACCAGTTAAGGAGAAAACTAGTTTATCGGTAGGCAATGCATTGATGGTAAATTTTCCATCAATATCTGTAGTTACTCCTACCTTCTTATTTTGTACCACAATGGTAACACCATCTAAAGATTTTCCTTTATCATCTTTAACTAACCCATTTACAATTTTCGATTGCGAATAGGCTTGAGATAAAATACATGAAATTGTAAGCAATGTAAGTAAAATGGATTTTTTGATCTTTGTTAATTTTCTCATAATAGCCAGTTTTGTCGTTTAATTAATCGTTATACTTTTTCTTAATAAATTGAATTTCACCCCATCAACCTTTATTATTATTGAGCTATGGTATTTTAAATTATAAATTAATTTTCCAGCAGAATTATTGATTTTTACACCGGAAAGGGCTTCTGATAATTCAGTATTTTGAAGTCCATCAATTACAAATTGTTTATCTTTTTCCTCCCAATTAAAAAGGGAGAGATACACCCCATCATTGTTTTCAGCAAGCATGACATTAAATGCATCAGTTTTATTTTTAGCATGATCCCATAAGTCTAATGGTAAAAATCTTGTAGCCGTTTTTAGAGAAAATGCATCCTTAATCAGGTTTTTCCTTTCATTTCTTAATGTAAGCAGATTATCACTATTTATTTTAATTCCTCCATATAAGGTTACATAATTACTCCACATTTTGGCCTCATTATAAGTTGTATTTCCGCCGAATTTATCTTCACCCCATGCCCTAGAGGGCTCTTCATCATCCTTATTTCTGACAACTAAATAGTCAGCATCATTCTGTGCCACGACATGATTCAGATAAAAATTTCCTCCATTTTGCAGGCATCGAGATTTATAATGTTCGAAAGTGGGACAAATATCACCGCCTGTCCTGATTCCATCAACAATGCCGATCGTTGGACCAAAAACTGATGAACAAGCTAAAAAGAACCCATCTTCAATACCTTCCCGCATTGCTTTTAAACCTGCTCTTGTTCTTTCTATACTTGTCATGGAGTTATCAAAGGCCTTAATAGCAGTCACTTTCTTTATGCCTTTTACATCCTCCTTTCCATGCTCATCTAAAATTGTTTCAAGAAGTCCGTACCGCATAAAATCTATCTTAAAATAACTAAAACCCCATTCTGTACGAATCGTCTTTAATACATTTTTCATGTACGCACATACTGCAGGATTTGAATAGTCAAAATAGACATATTGCATATATGTATCTTTTTTGTCTATCTCCTGGCAAATTGTTTCACCATCCTGGTCTTTCAAAAACCAATCAGGATGTTCTTTGTACAAATTAGAAGTTTTGTCTGCTCTGAAACCATCGAGATGCATTCCCGCCCTATATCCTTTTGATTTCGCATATTCTGCAATCGCTTTCATGCCTCCCTGCAAATTTTTACGAACACTTAAGTAATCTCCTCTCGCAGTCCACCAGCCGCCATCGATTTGAATGATATTAGCGTTTATCCCATCAACTCCAAGTTGGTCTATATTTTTAATAATATCTTTAGTATCATAGACTCTTCCGTAATAATCCCAGGTTGACCAACCCTTTAACTGCAGGGGTTCCTTTTCCTTAATTTTATGTTCTTCAGCAATTTCCTCTCCATAATTAAACATTAAATCCTGCCATGATTCATTTTTAATTTCAACAATTCGCTCAAATAAAATTGTTTCTCCGGGCTTTATAGGTTTTTTTTCACCAATCGCTCTAATGACAATATCATTTTCATTATTATAATGAATATAAGGCATGAAAATATTCCAGGTAAGTACACCTACAAGTGCAAAGCTTGTTTCGCTATACTTTGTCATTAGAAACATACCTGTTTCGCTCTGGGTATCTACTGAATTTGATTGTTTTATAGGAGTACGCCCCATGCAGGACCCCCCAAACATTAATTGTTTTTTTTCTTTTAGGTTTTCTGGTTGCTTTAAGACAATTACTATAGAATCTATTTTATCTACTTCCTGACCGTGATTTATTAATGAGATTTCGTAATAGTATTGTCCATTTGCGCCATTTTTTTTCTTGATTTTTGATTCGATCATTTTCTTTTCAGAATAAATGATACATTCAACCAGATTGGAGTTGGGATTAGAAGAAAAACAGCTTTGCAAAACTGAGAGAAGAAATAAAAAACAGATTATGGCTTTACAGATTCTAGTCATGGTCAATCGTTAATTTTACAAAAGTAGAATTCCAATTTGCCAAAGAGGCGTAACAAAAGACTCAAAGACCATGTGATTTTGTTTCAATTCTGATAAAATATCGCTCCCGAGATTATGACAACCAGGCTCCTGGAGGATTTTTTGCTGAATTACAGTTAGACACGACTAATATTTTACTTATTGAGGCATTAGAATGACAGTCCAGCTTCGACCGGATTAGGGTGATCACTTTGTGCGGATTTTCCGGATTTATAGTGAAATAGATTTTTCTTTTTAATGTGTTATCCAGTAAAAGGGCTTCCAAATAGCGCATCCTTCATAAATACCTTTTATGGCAACGCATCGATATTCATTTTTTTGGGAACACCAGTCCTTGAATTCTGTCTAGAGATAATGGAACAAAAGTAAGTGTACCTGCTAAATTACTCAATCAACAATTTGAGCAAATCATCACTAACCTGGAATATGATAAAAAGCATACACTTCAATTAAAAAATATTTTAGCAACAAAACTTAAACAACATTTTACCAATACTATTTCCGTTGAAAAATTAAATAAAAAAGGATTTCAACATTACAAAACCAAATTGATTCGGTGGAGGAACAACTGGTACTTAATAAAATTACCAAATAACAATTTGATAAATACCACAAACAATATGCAGATGACATCAATCAATTGCAACAAGAAACACAGCAAAAGTGAGTTCTAACCTTGAAAAAGCAATCGAAAAAGGATTGAAATATGCCGAAAACCTTCACCAGATGTGGGTTAGCGCAGATTACTGCAATAAGCAAAAACTGCAATACCTGCTATTCCCAGTGGGGATGTCCTATGATAAAGAAAATAATACAGTTCTAACCACTAGCGTAAACACCCTATTCAGCGAAATAGCAGTGCAGGAAAGGATTTTAGCAGATACAAAAAAAGGCAATCTTTTGCAAGATTGCCTTTTAGGTAGTAATGTCGGGATGGCAGGATTCGAACCTGCGACCTCCTGGTCCCAAACCAGGCGCGATACCGGGCTACGCTACATCCCGAACTAAACAATTATTTACCATTTAATCAACACCATTTTATAAGTGAAGCACATTGGGAATGGTCAATAAATAAAAAAGATCTTTTTTTGCGGAGAGAGTGGGAGTCGAACCCACGGTACAGTTTAACCCGTACGACGATTTAGCAAACCGTTCCTTTCGGCCACTCAGGCATCTCTCCTACCTGCCCTAACTTTATTAAGGGGTTGCAAAAATACACTTCAGCCCCCATATACCCAAAACAAAATAAGAAAATGAACAAAATAATTTATGAATGCCTGCTGAACCCGTATTTCAAAACAATAAAAATAAAAAAATCAAGTTCCTCTTGATAAACAGACTGCTATCATTCAGCATTCATCTAAGCTGGCAGACAAAAAAAATCCAAATACCGAGGTATTTGGAAATGATTTTTTTTAAATATTTTACATAGCTGCCAATTGCACTTTTTGCTGCAACTCCATTACACTTTCTTTAAATATGGTATCTGTATCCATCAGGTCTTTTACCGTTTGGCAGCTGTGAATTACAGTGGTATGGTCCCTTCCTCCAAAATGCTCCCCAATCGTTTTCAGCGAATTTTTGGTGAAGGCCTTGGATAAAAACATGGTTATCTGACGGGCCTGAACGATTTCTCGCTTTCTGGTTTTTTGAAGCAACTTGTCATAAGGCACATCATAGTACTCACAAACCATTTTT
>JBIKOV010000072.1:0-15094 GCA_044357815.1 Ferruginibacter sp.
CTGGCAAGTTACAAGATTCGAAATTTAATGCGATAAAAGTTATTTGTAAATTAAATGGAAGTTTAAGTTCTTTGGCAGCTATTTTATTACAACCAGCATTACAACCAGAATGGGTAGACGCTACCAAAACCTCATTTCTTGTTAAGAGATTGGCAGCCAATCATATTTATTACTATAATATTGCCAGTTTACCCTGGCCATTAATGAATAGAGATATGGTAATTGACATGATTATCCATCAAGATTCTTTGTCAAAAAAAATGACCATTCATGCAAATTCAATTGATAAGATTAAGCCTGAAATAACGGGTCTAGTAAGGATACCGCTTTCTCAAGCAACATGGGAAATAGTTCCTATTGGATTAAATAGGATACAAGTTGAATATACCTTGAAGATCAATCCTGGCGGCGGAATTCCAGCATGGGTAGTAAATATGTTTATCGCTAAAGTGCCTTATGAATCATTCCATAGTCTATCAAAAATAATTCAAGAAAATCGGTTTCAAAAACAACAATTCGATTTCATTAAAAACTAATTATTTTATGCTAGCCTAGTACCCATGCAGTAGGTTTATTAAAAATATTTTCAACAAAGGAAAGATCAATTTTATTAGAAAAAACCTGCTGGCTACATTATAAAGTCACTGCAATTATTTTTAAACAAAGAAACGCGCTACGACCTAAAGAATACATTGGATGAACCATGGATACATCCAACTATAAGCCAGATTTTATATAACTCCATCCATCCTCTTGTTTCAAAATCACTTCTACCACTCCAGAAGGAACTGTGCCAGCCACTTTTATTAGCCTATCTTCCGTGATATTATGTTTGCGCATGGTATTTTGACATGCATTAAATTTTATGCCCTGAGCTGCAAGCAACTGAATGTCATTTGTAAAAAAGGTTTTGTCTTTAACAAGAAACTCTATTGCCTTGCCATGTACCACTACTTCAACAGATAAATTTTTAGGCCATACTTTTTGCATGTTCTTAATATTTCCAATTACACCTGACCAACTAGCGGTGTCGGCAGTATTTAATTGAACTACTACCTTATGAAGTTTGTTTTCACTGTTCTGAGCAAACCCTTTATTCACAATAAGGAACAACACAGATAATAAAAAAATATTTTTAATTTTAGTTGGCATGGCGTTTAAATATATAATTAAATATAAGAAAGATATGCTAACATCTTTCCATATTGACAATAATGTTTTAATATTATACAATGAAAAAGCCAATTGCTTTATTGATTGTACTCATTAGCATAGCTGCTGCAATAATAATAATCAAAAAAAATATTTCTAAAGAGCGCTCACTAACCAATAGCCCAGTTTCATTGCAACAAAAAACATGGATAGGGCCAGACTTGAATACCGACAGTTCAATTAAAGGAAATGAACGAGCTTCCATTTTGTATGGCCGAGATCTCATAGCACATACTTCAAAATATTTTGGACCAAAAGGGATTGTGTCGAAAATAACCAATGGCATGAACTGCCAAAATTGTCATTTAAATGCTGGCAATCAACCTTGGGGTAATAATTACGGTGCAGTATATTCAACCTATCCCAAATATAGGGATAGAAGTGGCAGTATAGAATCTATTTATAAAAGGGTATCTGATTGTATGCAGCGCAGTTTAAATGGAATGTCAATTGACAGTAATAGCAAGGAGTTTATTGCAATCTTCGCATACATTAAGTGGTTGGGAAAAGATGTAAAAAAGGGAGAAAAACCAATAGGTGTTGGGATTGAAAAAATAGCTTATTTAAACAGAGCAGCCGATCCAAATAAAGGCCGTGCTATTTATATTGCTACATGTAAAATCTGTCATGGAAATAACGGTCAAGGACAAATGCTTGCTACCAAAAATGAATATGCTTATCCGCCGGTTTGGGGTAAAAATAGTTACAACGATGGTGCAGGTTTATACCGAATTAGCAATTTAGCTGGCTATATTAAAAACAATATGCCTTTTCTAAAAACCACCCATGCAACACCTGCATTAACAAATGAAGCCTGTTGGGATGTTGCAGCATTTATTAATAGTATGCCAAGGCCACATATGAATCAATCCATGGATTGGCCTATTATTTCGAAAAAGCCAATTGATTATCCATTTGGACCCTATGCTGATTCATTTAGTGAACTACAACATAAATATGGGCCATTCCAAGAAATGGTAATAATGGCTAAGCGCTAAATATTTGAACTGGGATTAATTATCAATTTGGAAATTCCAAGTAGTCTCGTAATCTTCTGAAAACCCTTTCTATTGAAAGCTCCCCTTGTGGACGAACAAAGCAATTGCAACCCTATGATTGAGTACATCATGCAAAATATAAAAGGTTATTTTATAAACGTATCATTTTTTAACATCTTCGCTCTCGCAACGCACCAAAATTGCAGGATATTCCAAAATGCTTGCCAAAAAAAATCATGCGAACCTAAATAATGTCCGTTGGCCAGAACAGCAATACTCGGCGAACCTATGTATAAATCACTTGACGAGGGGCTATAGGCAATGACCGTTCCGGTTACTTTTGATTGACTGTAGGCCATTAGATACCCGCAAACAAACATGAATGGCAAGAAAATTTTTATCTATTTTTTAAATTTCGATTAGACGGGTATTTATCCCAAAGGTTTGTATTTGGGTTACTTAGGCGAGGATCGTTTGTTTGGTTCATCCAAGCTTCTAAGTCTATTTTTAGCTTATTTTTTTGTTTATCAAATCGTTTTTCATTGGCCAAATTATACAATTGGCTCGGGTCGTTTTTTAAATCATATAATTCCTCGGAACCTCTTTTTTTAAAAATTCGGTCAACAAAAAAGCTATATTTTGAGGTATCTGCCAAAAGCAATTGTTTGGAAGGGGAATCGTCTATATCACCGTAGGGGCCAACGGCCACCCATTTTTGTGGATCACCGGCGGGAAAACGATTTGGCTCAAAATTACGTAAGTATAAAAAGTCTTTGGTTCTGATCCCTCTAATTGGATAGCCCAAATCTCCTTTTCTTACACTCGCATGTCTTTCTCTTTCTACAAAAACAGCAGTTCTACTTTCTATTGGACGACCATTAATTAGATTAATAAGACTTTTAGAAGGAAGATCAGTTGGTTTTTTGATGCCCATAACGTCCAACATGGTGGGTGCCAAATCGATTAGACTTACTAATTCACTTGAACGCGCAGGCTTAATTTTACCTTTCCAATATATGATGAGAGGCAGATTTGTCCCTGAATCATAACAAGTGGCTTTTGCTCTTGGGAAAGGCATGCCATTATCACTTGTGATAACAATGAGTGTGTTTTCTAATTCGCCTTTTGACTCTAAAGTGGCGATTAGTTTGGCTACATCACTATCAAATCTTTCTACTTCAAAATAGTAATCTAATATGTCTTTTCTGACTACATCGGTGTCGGGTAAGAATCCAGGAACTTTTACTTTTTGGGGATCCAGTCCGGCTTGTTCACCAGCACCTTTAACATAATCACGATGGGGATCATATGATCCAAACCAATAAAAGAAAGGTTTATCTTTTGGTTTTTGTCCTAAAAATTCATCGAAATTATTGAAGGTTTTACCTGCCGGATTATCCTGGTACCCACCTATTTTAAAATTTCCAGGACCCCAGCCTTTTCTTTCACTGCCAACAAACCCGCCTGATTGTTGAATTAGGCTTACAAAATTTGGAATGCTCACGGGTAGACTTCCCCATAAATTTCCCCCTTCCGCGATTTGATGGGGATATTTGCCTGTTAAAATACTCGCTCTAGAAGGACTGCAAGAGGAAGCCGAACAAAACGCTTGGTCAAAAATTAAACCATTTTTTCCTAATTTATCGATATTCGGTGTTCTGATGACTTTATCTCCATAAATCCCAGCATGCTTTGACCAATCATCTGCAACGATAAAAAGTATGTTAGGTTTTTTAGTCGAATTTTGGCCCGAAACACATAACACAGGTAGGGCGAAAAATAAGAAAAGGATTGCTTTTTTGATCATCGGTTAATTAATTTTTAGTTTAAACTTTTCTGAATTCATGCGCAGTCTGAATGGAAAATCCACGAATAATGACCCCCTTGCGCCATGGCATATTGACCTAGGATCGCCAATTTTCAATAACCCCTCGTCGCCATATTAAATTGATCCCCCACTTGCATTGTATTTCAAGTAGTTGTTATGTTGTAACCAATTTGTAGTTGTACCATTTTTTAGGGGGCTAGGTCAAAATAGTATTGTGGGGAGAAATTACGTAGATTTTCCACCTACTCCAACCCACCTAAAATGCAGATTATAGCAAAGATATATCTAAAATTCATTTTGTTTGATTATGAATTTTTAAGCTTGTGGTTAAGCGATTTTTTTGCATAAAGCTCAAATCACAGCGGGCCAGATGTAACGGCAATTTCATTTCCGTATTTGAAAACTTGTTTACCAATGTGTATTGGGTAATTCAATTGATATCCGAAAACTGACCGAACATAAAGCTCAAACACAGTCTCTTTGAGATTACATAGTCTACCCTCAAAAAGTTTGTTTAGGCGATTTGTCAAAGTAGGTGTTTTGTGCCCTTGAATAAAAAGTGCTTGAAATGGCCAACATCGGCCGTTAAAAAATCAATCCGCCGCGGCGGATTGTTTTTTTTGTTACTTTTTTGCATCAAGGCAAAAAAGTAAAGGATCGCTATTCCGTGCAGGTTTCCAAGCCTATATAGTTCCCTTTTTTTTACCAAAAAAAACTAGTTGAAATGCAAGGTTATTAATCATTTGGTTGATTATCCAGTTGTTCTTTATTGATTCATTTTGATCAAAAGCTTTATCGAATGGCACTTTTCAACTTTTTGAGGGTCGACTTCATAGTTACCATTAGCCTTGTCTTTTTTACACCTATTAAAAGGTAATAGCTAGAGTAAAAAGAAGGGGCTAGGATGAAAATCCTGCCCCGTTTAACCAAAAACTTAAATCAATCGCGTATCAGTATTATTTCCGTCATATTCAAACCATATAAGGTTTTGCCTGGAGTACCTTTGCTACAAGAAATACCCAGCAGATAAAGAGTTTATTTATAGCCGCTCATCCTGATTTTAATTAGCCTAACCCCTCTTATGGATGTAAATAAAACCTCGCAATACCCAAAACAAAACGTAAATATAGGTTTTACAACATTGCGATACATATTACTGTTCCTGCATATATATTCATTTTATTTTTATTAATATCCAGGATTTTGTGTTAAACTTTTATTTACATCAATTTCAGATTGCGGGAAAGGAAATAGATAATTTTTTGAAATAAATTTGTATACGGTTCCACTTCCTGGCAGAACTAAGGAACTAAGATAAGTTTCAGCCAATTTCCAACGTCTGATATCACTGTATCTATGTCCTTCCATCCCAAATTCAACTCTCCTTTCATTCCAAATGCGGACTCGCATTTCATCTTTGGTCAATCCAGCCTTAATTGGTGGCATTGAAATACCAGGCCTGCTTCTAACTAAATTGATAGCATCATAAACATTAGTAGTAGGTCCACTTGTTTCATTGGTTGCTTCCGCAAAATTCAATAAAACCTCTGCATATCGAATCAAAACCCAGTCCTGCTCACTTTTGGTAGAATAATCAACCGGTAGAACTTCAACATTTGCACCCTTTGTAGGCTCGAAACCTGTTATGGAATTACCATTATAGGCATAGTTAACAATCGCACCTGAAGATTTTACTGCTGGGTCGGCAAATGCTTTTAGAGTTAATAACATTCGAGGGTCACGGTTCAATTTCCAATTAGCCGGATCATATAAAGGCGATTTGGTAATTGACAGTCCGTCGGTACATTCAAAAGCATCGGCTAATTCCTTACGAGGATTAAAGACTCCATGCCACTCAATTCTAATATCCTGGTTGCTGAAATTGTCTGGATTGAGATATCTGGTGGAAAACATGATTTCCGGATTACTAGATTGGCCTGCTGCCAAAAACAAATTCTGGTAGTTATTGTAGAGGCTAAACTTCGCCTCTGTCATAAGCTGTTGTGCTGTAGCTGCTGCACCAGCCCAATCCTGCTTAAATAATAATACCCTAGATTTAAGCGCTAAAGCGGAGCCTTTTACAGCATGCCCAGAATAAGTAGTATTTGGCAGGGCTGCAATAGCAACCTCTAGATCAGCGAGTACCTGTGCAACAACTACGTCTTTGGTACTTTGCTTTACTGCGGACTCAGCAATAGTAGCCGGCGACTTTGTATAAAGCGGCACACCTCCATATAAATCTGAAACCGTAAAGTAGAACAATGCCCTTAAAAAAAGAACCTCTGCTTTGTATTGAGACTTAGTTGCATCTGGAATAGATGCCTTGTCGATATTTCCCATAAAAAAATTACAAGTAGCAATGCCCTTAAAGCAATCATTATATACATTAGAAAGAAGTCCTCCTGAGGTTGGGTCCATCTGACCTAAGGCGAATGTGCCTGTAGAACTGGCTCCTAAACTTTGACCTCCTTCGCATGCATCACCAGCCATAATATCAAGGGCCATGTTACCTTCCCAATTAAAAGTATTACAGTTAAGCCTTGAGTAGCAACCAGCCAAAGCCATATCTGCATCATTCTGAGTTTTCCAGAATGTGGGACTGGAGATTTGGTCTAAAGGATTTTTAGATAAAAACTCTTTTTTACAACTCATAAAAAAGGAAGCAATAAATACAATTATTAAACTTTTAAAAGCGATATTTTTTATAAACTTATTCATAGTCTTATAGTTTTTTTTATTAAAGTTTTACATTTATACCAAAAGTGTAAGTCTTTAGTTGTGGATAAGCTTCAAACCATCCAGAATTGGCTTTTTCAGGATCAGACCCTGGCCACTTTGTTACGGTTAACATATTGTCTCCTGAAACAAAAACACGAACATTTTTAAATCCAATTTTGTTGGTGAGTTTACTAGGAATATTGTACCCGATGGCCAAATTCTTTAACCTCCAGTAAGATGCATCCAGCAAAAAATAAGAGTTAGTAGTACCAGTCACAGGACCGTATCCGGAAATATACATTGCTGGATTCAGATTGGTTGAACCATCTTTTGTCCACTGATTCTTAACAAGATCCATTGGTGGTGGAGACCCTTGTATATAGGGTGTTAATCCCCAAGATAAGCCCTGAGTAGTTGCTTTTAAACCAGAAATACCCTGGATGTAAGCATTCAAATCGAAGTTTTTCCAGCTTAGATTTATGGTTCCGCTATAAGTAATTGAAGGGAAAGCGCCTGGAAGTACAACACGATCTTTGGAATCAATGATACCATCTCCGTTTGCATCTTTGAATTTCAGGTCACCTGGTTTTGGATTAAATGGGTGCTTGGGTGATTTGTCAATTTCAGCCTGGTTCTGGAAGATTCCGGCCCACTCAATCATGTAATGTGAATTAAATGGAAGACCTTGCTGAATGGTTACTTTTCCATAAGAAGGTGCCAATATCCTAAGAACCTCATTTTTATAATGAGATAAAATTAAATTTACATTATATCTAAAGTCTCCCAGTCGATTTGTAGTACCAAGTTGGATATCAAAACCTGTATTCTTCATTTTACCATAGTTAACAGTCGGAGCAGATAATCCCATACTTGCGGGTACTGGAATTTGGTAAAGAATGTCATCGGTAACTTTGTTATACCAATCTATAGCTGCAGTGAACAATCCGTTTTTCACATTGATGTCTGCACCAATATCAGTAACGGTAGTCGTTTCCCATCTAAGCGAAGGATCCACCATACGGTTCGTTAAAGCCCCAGGATAAGCAGTATTGAACGGATATGAGGTCGTTGCCAAAACTGATTGGTAAGGATAATTTCCTACGTTCTGGTTACCCAGCTTGCCATATGAACCTCTTATTTTCAGATTGTGAAGCCAACTTATATTTTTCATAAATGATTCTTGGGTAACATTCCAACCTGCTGATACGGAAGGAAAGAATCCCCAACGGTTGTCTGGAGCGATTCTGGAAGTTCCATCATAACGTCCGTTGGCTTCAAAAAGGTATTTATTCTTGAAGTTATAGTTGATACGACCAAAATATGACCTTATTGCCCATTCATTAGCCGTACCAGAAGTACTTTGTCCTAAAGAGGATCCTGCGTTAAGCTCCCGTAGGTCAGGTGTGGGGAATGTAATTTTAGTTCCGCCAATAGCTCTGTACACATTGTATTCCTGGTTATAACCAGCTAATACATTTAAATGATGGACTTCGTGAAAACTCTTGTTATAATCTAATGTTGAATACGCGGTAGTCATCAAGTTTTGATTCCAGTTTTCCTGAACCCCCATGGCCTGAGGAGAATTATTGTGGGCAAAAGAACTATTATTAAAAAAATAGTTGTTAACTGGATTTTCATGATTTTTGACGGCAGCAAAATCATAATTAAGTGCCGCTTTGGTGTGCCAGGTTAGATCCTTAAATATTTTTGCTTGTGCATAAAATTGTGGAGCCACGTTGTATCGCTCATCAGTCCTTAATCCACTGGCATCCTGTGCATCGGGGTTTCTTACAGTCCATTCATTTATATTATTACTGTATCTTGCTATGTACCCATTAGTTCCGTCTGCCATTTTAATGGTAGGAGTATAGTTTGGTGCAGACCCATAGATTGCGAGAATTTGATAATCTACATTATTATCCCAGTTGCTTAAAAGCATATCTTTTTTTACAAATGAAATATCACCTCCTATTGTTAACCAGTCTTTAACTTTCGTTTCAGCACTAAGACGAGCATTGTATTTTTTAAATCCATAGGTACTCGTAATACCAGGCTGATCATAGTATCCAAGAGACAGATTAAAAGTAGATTTCTCATTTCCTCCACTGATATTTACCGATTGGTTGTTAGCAATTGCTGGATGGAATACATGGTCAATCCAGTTAAAATTGGGATACTTGATTGGATCGTTTGGATTATTCCTGAATGCATCAATCTCTGCCTGGGAAAAGTAGGCAGCTTGTCCGGATCTAATGCGGCCCTTATTCCAATTTTCCATATAATCAGCAGAATTATACAACAGATCAGGTAATCTAGTTGCGCTTTGATTCATAATACTAGAATTATACGATATAGAAGGTGCACCTGCTTTGCCCTTTTTTGTTGTAATAAGAATTACACCATTTGCAGCCCGGGCTCCATAAATGGCAGAGGAGGCGGCATCTTTCAAAACAGAAATTGATTCCACGTCATTGGGATCTAGATTAGACATATCACCATTAACCCCATTTATCAGCACCAATGGACTACTACCTGCCGAACTAAAGGTGCCTAGACCACGAACCCGTAAAGTATTACCCTCATTTCCAGGCTTTCCGTATGCTGATGAAACGTCAAGACCAGGTATCTTTCCCTGCAATAGACTCTCAACATTGGTTGCAGGACGTTTAGTGAGCTCCTGGGCACTTATAGTAGATACTGAACCAGTAAGATTAACCTTTTTCTGCGTACCATATCCAACGACTACCACTTCGTTCAAATTTACTACGCTACTTTCTAAGGTAGCATTAATTTCTGTGCGATTTTTAACGGATATTTCCTTTTTTTGAAAAGTGCTGGAACTAAAAACTAGGATAGCATTCCCAGCAGCTTTAATAGAATAAGTTCCATCATTATTACTGGTAACACCAGTGGAAGTTCCCTTAACCGTTACTGATATATTCGATAAAGGCAAGTTATCGGTTCCAGAGGTAATCTTCCCCGAAATAGCCTTTTGCGAATAACCATTCGTAAACATAAATAAAAGGATACTACAAATGCAGCCCCCTTTTTTCATAGATACCCATAATTTTTGACTCATAATTGAAGTTTTTTAAGGATTAATGAAATTTGATTTGCAAACTTGTTTTGGTGTTTATTCTAAAAATCATTTGAAACTATTGCCAATAATATCATTTGCAAAAATTCTAAACGTTTAAAGAATTGAATTTACAAGAGACCAAAAATATAATAGTGATAGATTAAAAAAATGGATTATATTATCAAAAAGATGGATTAGCCAATTCAGGGATTCTCTAAAAAAAGAGCTCCTGTATTAGTACAAATAAAGCTATGCTACCTGCTGCTAGAAAGCGAACACTGCAAGGGCCAATTATTACCTAAAAGGGTGAGGGTGTATTGGATGCTAATTTGCGCAAAGGGTTTCTGCGATGCGATTTTCCAAAATCTGGACCTGCTAAATTAGAATTGAAAGTATAACAGTTGTCTTTAGTGAATGATTGCTTTCAAGGTTCACGGATTGAAAATTTGCTAAAAGGCAATATCGACTGAAAAATAAAAAAACGGCCTAAGTAGAAACTTAGGCCGTTTTCAAAACTAACTGCGTTTGAGTAAACTCTTAATAATCTTTATTTTGTACCAACTGCTTATTTCTATCTAATTCTGTTAGAGGAAAGGGCAATACATTGTTTTTTTCTCCAAAAGCAAGTTGTACCCCGCCCGGATTTTTCAAAGGGGCTAATTTGGCTTGCATAATACCCCAGCGCTTCAAATCAAAATAACGATGACCTTCACCTGCCGTTTCAACCCTTCTTTCATGGCGAATAAATTCTCTTAACATATCTTTTGTGTTATACACAGTTTGGTCTACCGGCGGCATGTTGATTCCAGGGCGACTCCTGATCGAATTGATCGCTGTGTAAATGCTGGCTTCAGGCCCGCTTAGTTCATTTTTTGCCTCTGCATACATAAGCAAAATATCGGCATAGCGTATATGCACTATATTTTGATCGGTAAGCGGTATCAGATTTCTTCCAAAAGGAAGGGTCTTGAAATCAAGGTATTTTTTCTGGTTATATCCGGATAAAGCCGGGTCAGAAAAGGCAAAAAAACTGCCATCTGGGTTAACATAAGGATCGGATGGAACCTTCACCGTTAACTTCAAACGGGGATCCCGGTTGCTGTGAGGGTCTGTGGAAACATAACCGGAACCCAACTCCGTGATCATTTTTCCATTTGTCATTTCGTATTCATCTACCAAATTTTGGTAAACGGCTATACAACCATACCATCCAACTTCGACCATATTACCCTCGCCAATTTGTGGACTAGTGTTTGCTAGAAATTTGGTAGAAAATATAATTTCAGGATTGTTCTGTTGTGTGGCTGTTAGAAAAAGATTGGCATAGCCCCCCGTGTAAATTGAAAATTTGCCACCGGTCATTATCTGGTTGGTAAGGGTAGCTGCCTCTGACCATTTTTGCTGAAGCATAAATACTCTGGCCTTCAATGCCTGTGCACTGCCCTTTATTGCATTGCCTGCATATACGGCATCGGGTAAACCAGCTATCGCAGCATCCAGGTCCTCATGTATAAAAGCTAATACCTCATCCTTTGTACTTTGTTTAATTTTTGCTGCATCCACAGATATTGGCGCTTTTTTATAAATGATTACTCCGCCATAAGCCTGTGCTAAATCAAAATAAAACAAGGCCCTTAAAAACTTAACTTCTGCTTTGTACTTAGTTTTAAGGGCATCAGTAATAGGCGCTTTATCTACATTATCCAAAAAGAAATTACAACTGGAAATGCCATTATAAGGGTCATTATAAAATGCGGTTGTTACATTGGTAGAGTTCACAATACCAATAGCATTGTTACCAAATCCGTAATAATTATGCCTATCCAATGCATTGTCAGAATAGGCATCTAAAAACAATTTCCTGTTACTGAAAAAACCAGCCTGCAGGCGTTTGTAAACTCCGGCCAATGCCGTTTGTACGTCTGCATCGTTTGTCCAAAAATTTTGGCTTGAAATAGCGTCTGTTGGGCTTTTATCTAAATACCCTTTTTTGCAAGCGGGCAGCAATCCGCCAAGCATGCAAGCAATTAGTAGGATGTTTATATAGTTATTTTTCATTGTTTTATTTTTAGTCAGTTAAAATTTTAATTTTACACCTGCGGTTAACATACGTAGTTGAGGAAACTGGGCAAACCTGCTAGCGCCTGTACCGCCACCAATTGCACGTTCAGGGTCATTTCCTTCATATTTTGTCCAGGTAATCAAGTTGTCGCCGGATAGATATATCATTACCTCTTTTGCAGCTATTTTTTTCAGAATGCTTTGCGGAAGGTTATAGGAAAGGTATAGATTCTTCAACCTAAGATAAGAGGCATCCTGTACAAAATACGTAGAACTATAACCGGCAACTCCGCTATAGCCTGTTATATAAACAGCTGGTATGGTAGTGCTTGGATTGGTAGGTGACCATGCATTTAAAAACCTGGTAGGTGGCGCTGATCCTTGTTGAAATGGTTCAAAACCCCAGCCATTTACCGATACATTTTGCCCTTCCACTCCTTGGAAGAATGCAGTCAGGTTAAAACCTTTCCAGCCCGTATTCATGCTAAAGGAGTAATTATAGCCAGGTAGCGTTTTTACGCGAATCCTGTCTTCCGGACCTACTGTTCCATTTCCACTTATATCCCTTATTTTAAGATCACCTGGTTTTAGCACACCCGAATTAGGTTGTTTGGGGGACTTGTCGATTTCGGCCTGGCTTTGGAAAATACCGTCCCACTGATAGATAAATAAATTATTAAGCGGTTGTCCCACTTCTAATGTTCCAAGGGTTGGTGCTAGTACTTTTGTCACTTCATTGGTGTATTTATGAAAAAGGAAACTCAAGCCATAATTAATCTGTCCAATTTGGTTTTGATGCCTTAACTCAATTTCTATTCCCTTATTGACGGTAGATCCGGCATTTACAGTTGGAGCAGACAAACCTACACTAGCCGGAACATCTTGTCGGGCTGCCAGGATATTACTAATTTCCTTATTATACACGTCAATAGTTGCTCCAAATAAGCCTTTAAACAAATCTATATCCAACCCTATATCGGACATAGCAGTACTTTCCCATTGAATATTTTTATCTGTTAACCTAGTTAATTGTCCCCCTAAATTTAATGCACTGAAGGGATAGGAGGTGATAGTCAATATATCCTGTACCATAAGAAGCCCTTAATTTTAAATTATTTACCCAGGGAGCAGCTTCTTTTATAAAACTTTCTTCAGATATTTTCCATGCGGCAGAACCGCCGCCAAAAGTACCAAAACGGTATAGGGGATCCACCCTAGAGGTTCCATCATGTCGAAGATTTCCCTCTAAAAAATATTTTCCTTTATAGTCATAATTGACCCTTCCAAAATAAGACCGCAAAGCCCATTCGAAGGAGGTGCCACTTGTTGTTTGATTGACACCACTGCTACCATTTAGTTCCATAATGGTATTATTGGGGAAATTAAAACGGTTACCACCAATGTTTTCACTCTTGTTGTTCTGCTGCTCATAACCGGCCAATGCAGCTAAATTATGAT
The DNA here is from genome assembly GCA_044357815.1 of Ferruginibacter sp. Classification (GTDB taxonomy): domain Bacteria; phylum Bacteroidota; class Bacteroidia; order Chitinophagales; family Chitinophagaceae; genus Ferruginibacter. The sequence goes on from JBIKOV010000072.1 coordinate 13,355, forward strand.
TGCTGCCAAAAGTTTTATTATAGTTGAAGGTACTGTATAAAGTCTTTGTAAGATTCCTGTTAGAAGTCTGATTAATTCCATTAAAAGTCGGGTTGCCGTTTGCGACTTGCTGGTATACCCCGGCAGCATCGGGCTGATATGCATAGGATGGCGAAGGATATTGGCGGTTTCTAAAATCCTGGTTGTAAAAAGTGACCGCTACTTTGGTGTTCCATTTTAATCCTTTTATAATATCAACTTCTGTAAAGGCCTGTGAATTTACATTGTAATTTTTTGTAAACTGAGCACCTGTATTATACGTTTCTTCTACACTGCGGTTAACAGAACCATTGGATACAAAATCCCTATTTGTAGCCCTTCCGCTACCATCAGGTAAAAATGGTTTATAGGTTGGTGCAGATGCATAAGCCAGTAACAATAAATTGTCGTTGGTTAACCAGGGAGCTTTCAAGTCTTGAAAAGAGAAATTAATATTTGCCCCTACTCGTACCCTTTCATGTGCCTGTGTTGCAAAATCGAATAATGCATTGTAGCGTTTATACAGGTAACCCTTGGTAATACTATTTTGGTCAAGGTAGTTTAAAGATAAATTATAGGTGGTTTTATCAACACCTCCTGAAAAACTTAAATTATGTTCCTGGATCGGTCCTTTTCCCAACACATAATTGAGCCAGTTAAAATTAGGATACTTCTCACCGTCGTTTGGATTATTCTTATATAAATCAATTTGTGCCTGGGTATATTGCAAAGCTTGTCCACTTCTTGCCCTGGCCGAGTTATACATTTCCATATATTTAACCGAGTTGGTAATCAATTCAGGCGTTTTTGTTGCTTCGCTGCTGCTCAAATTGCCATTGTATTCAATTACATTTCTGCCAACCTTTCCTTTTTTGGTAGTAATTAATATTACGCCGTTTGCAGCCCTTGCACCATATATTGAAGCTGAGGATGCATCTTTTAATACAGTTACCGACTCTATATCGCTAGGAGAAATATTGTTAATAGTAGCAATTACACCATCTACTAAAATTAATGGGGCACTTGAGGCTCCATAAGAACCAACTCCCCTGACTCGAATACTTGCATCATCCCGGCCAGGTTCACCGGTAGATTGTACTATATCCAAACCGGCTATGCGGCCCTGCAATAAATTCTGCGTGTTTGGCGCAATCCTTTGTGTAATTGTTTTTCCAGAAATAGTGGCCACAGAACCCGAAAGATTTGCTTTCTTTTGGGTGCCGTATCCAACGACTACCACTTCATTCAAATTTAATGAATTAATTTCTAAGGTAGCATCAATTTCTGTTCTATTATTTACTGCTATTTCCTTCTTTTGAAAAGTGCTGGAACTAAAAACTAGGACAGCATTCCCAGCAGCTTTAATCGAATACGTTCCATCATTATTACTGGTAACACCAGTGGAAGTTCCCTTAACCGTTACTGATATATTCGATAAAGGCAAGTTGTCGGTTCCAGAGGTAATCTTCCCGGAAATAGCCTTTTGCGAATAACCATTTGTAAACATAAATAAAAGGATACTACAAATGCAGCCCCCTTTTTTTATAGATACCCATAATTTTTTTCTCATAATTGAAGTTTTTTAAGGATTAATTAAAATTTGATTTGCAAACTTGTTTTGGTGTTTATTCTAAAAATCATTTGAAACTATTGCCAATAATATCATTTGCAAAAATTCTAAACGTTTAAAGAATTGAATTTACAAGAGACCAAAAATATAAT
>JBIKOV010000276.1:0-4217 GCA_044357815.1 Ferruginibacter sp.
TTCAGGGCGATGTATGGTGCATGGGATGCGCTTAAGAATGTAGATAAACTGTATCCAAAACATAGACTTGGTTGGGTAGCATTTATCGCCGGAAAACGCGAATCACGTCGTTTGATGGGCGATGTAATACTTGATGCGGAAGATTTTAAACAGCAACGAAAATTTATTGATGGTTCATTTCCCTGTTCTTGGTCCGTTGATCTTCACACTCCAAAAAAAGAATATCAAAAAGGATTTGAGGACAATGAATTTGTGGCAGATTGTACACGTGGAGCAGCCTATGAATATGGTGGTGAGTATTGGGCTCCATACCGAACCTTGTATAGCCGCAATATTAAAAACCTGTTCATGGCGGGAAGATGTATTAGTGTAACCAAAACAGGTCTCGGCCCTGTTAGGGTAATGAAAACATGTGCTATGATGGGAGAGGTAGTAGGTAAAGCCGCTTCAATTTGTATTAAAAAGAATGTTTCTCCCAGAGGAGTATACACTCAATACCTTAAAGAACTCAAATTACTACTTGATAAACCAGGAGAATATAGGGTGTAAAATTGGTGCAGCCTTGTGGATCAAACTAAAGAGCCTGTTTTGCTAATACCTACGTTGAATAAAAAGTATAAAACAGATCATTAAACTCGAACCATATCTGAGAACCGGAGACAAAATAATAAACTAAATAAAATGCAAATATACCAACCCAACAATAAGGTTGACTCGAACGTTTCAAAACCAACTTTCAAACTGTATCTGCTGGGATGCACACTCATTGTTTCTAGGGTTCATTTTAAATCAGCTTGGCATAATATCTTACGCTGCCCGGTTCTTATCGCTACGCTGCTCGCGCCACAGGCCGGGCTGTATGCGACTGAAACAACATCCAAAGAACCTAATGTGCCACTCACGACGGTGGTGGTCCCGTATCGCTTGAGCAATGAGAAGATCGGTGTGGGAATCGGGAATTATGCAATGGGAGCGCGGGTGACAAAATCTGAGGTGGCACATGCTGCTTCGAACGTCTCTTTCGGCATTTTTGAAATTCGCGACACTACCTTGCCTGGGGGGGATGATAAATGGAAACTGGAATGGAATGATGAATTTGATTATCGGGATGTCAAACTGGATCAGAAATGGGAATCTCAAAACGGGCCAAGCGGGCATATTCTGTGCAGTCGCTGGCGAGAAAACGCAGAGGTGAGCAACGGCACCCTGAAACTCGTTAACCGCAAAGAAAAACGTGGTGGGCAGGATTGGACTTCCGGAAATATTTGGACCAAGCAGCAATTTCAGTATGGGTATTATGAGTGCCGCTACCGGTATGCCGCAGCCGAAGGAACCAACAATTCGTTTTGGCTAATGATGAAAGATATCCAGCCTGCAGCTGGTAAATTATTTGAAGTGGATATTAATGAAGGCCACTACCCCAATTCGGTAAATACCAACATTCATAACTGGACCGATGTGACTGAAGTCAACGGCAAAAAGACGCATCCTTCTCATTCTAAAAGTTTCTATTACGGCGTGCGCCCCGACGTGCAAGTTCAGATGGAAATTCCAGTTACCACGCGGCGAATTCGTTTCAGTTCAACCAATGGAAATAACTTTCATATGCCTGAATTTCGGATATTCAATGTGAATCCTGCCGGATATCCCAACGTGTTTTCCGAATCTGCCGATACGGACGTTCCGGGCCTGATTAATTTTGCCAAAGACCCAAACACAAAAATTAATTCTAGCGGCACTATAAATGACGGAGCCGATTGCAAGATTCAAAACCTGGTTGATGGAAAAACCGACTTGCATTGGGTGACACAAAAAGACGGAGAAAAATGGCTCGAATTTGACTTCGGTAGTGCCCGACAGATCGGTTGCATCCAATTTCTCAATGGCTGGAGCGACAAAGGAAACTGGAAAGGGCTGATCAACAATTACAAAGTTCAATATGAAAAAGATGGACAATGGATTGATGTAGCGGCGTTCGACACCAAAAACGGTGAATTCAATTTTGCCCGTGATTTTCATATTTACGGATTGGATTGGAGCAAAGAGGAACTAGTTTTCTATTTTGACGGGAAAGAAATCCGGAGAGAGAAAAACCAATTTTGCCATTCGCCTGCGCCTGTTTGGTTAAGCCTGGCCATCATTCCCTGGGCCGGAAAAATAACCGATGCCATCAATGGAACGCAGATGGAAGTAGATTACGTGAGGATTTATAAACCTAGGAACTTAACTACTACTTTGCTACGATGAAGAATATATTTTTGACCACCATTTTAGTTATTGTACTTGTTTTCAATGTACAGGATATACGTGCACAACACTATGGAAAAGCATTAGGTGAAGTGCAGGTGAGGCTCGCTATGATTGTAAAATCACCAACCGTAATGAATATTTCTTCCTGTCGGTTATATATGGACATTAAAAAATAAATTTTATACAAATGAATGAATTAAGCTATAATCAAATAAATAATCAAGAAAATTTATAAGTATGAAAAATCTATTTTATTTAATGGTACTTACTTTATTGATTGGGTTTTCGTGTACTGAAAAAAAAATCAATGTACCAGCTCCTGGCGAACTTGATCTACAATCGATGATGCAGCCTGTGCCACGAACAGCGAAGTTTATTAATGACACCTCTTACATTTGGTGTGGAAGTATGACTCGTTCGGATAAGGACAAGAAATACCATCTTTTTTATTCGCGATGGAATCGAAAATACGCATTCAATTCCTGGGTAACACACTCAGAAATAGCCCATGCGGTAGCTGATTCGGCGGATGGCCCATTTGAGTTTAAAGATGTTGCATTGCCTCCCCGTGGAGCTGAATACTGGGATGGGATGGTAACACACAATCCGAACATTTGCCATTTTGGCGATAAATATTATCTGTATTACATGGGTAATCACGGAGACGGTAAGGCAAGTGCAAAATTGAATTGGACTCACCGAAACAATCAACGCATAGGGGTTGCTGTTGCAGATAGTCCCAATGGTCCATGGAAACGATTTGATGCTCCTGTAATCGGTGTGTCTTCAGATTCTACAGCTTATGATGCGCTGATGACTTCAAATCCAACGGTAACCAAAATGCCAGATGGACGATACCTCGCTATTTACAAAGCTGTTGGAAAGAAGAGACCAATGCCTTTTGGTGGACCGGTAGTTCACTTAACGGCGATTGCAGACTCGCCAACAGGCCCGTTTGTCAAACAAAATAAGCCAATTTTTTCTGCAGGTGAAGATGTATTATTTCCAGCAGAAGACCCTTTTGTTTGGTGGCAGGACAACTGTTTTTATGCTGTTGTGAAAGATCAGAAAAGTTATTTTATCAATGCAGGTAGAAGTTTAATCCTGTTTTACTCGCTTGATGGATTGGATTGGAAACTGGCCAAACATCCACTGATCACTACACTTCAAATCAATTGGGTGGATGGTATTCAGCAAAAGTTAGAGGCAGTTGAACGCCCACAAGTATTTGTTGAAAATGGTAAACCAAGAATATTATGCGTTGCAGTTAAAGAAGTGGATTCAAATCACTCTTATAATGTTCAGATACCGTTAAAATAATCATGGCATACAAACTTGGCACCAGCTAAGATCAATAAGGAATAACTTTAAAAACGAAGATTTAAAATACGATAGTGCAATGCAAATAACTAGCCTATCAATAATTAGTTTGTAATAAAAATTTAATTCACTTTCTGAAAAATAAAAATTATAAAGATGAAAAGAAGACAATTTGTTGGCGTAATTGGAAATACCAGTTTATGTTTCTTAGCAGGCAATTTGCCGTTGTTAGCTAATAATGTAGAAAGAATAGCTACAGGAGAATTTGTTTTTATTGAAGCAGAACAGTTAGCCAATCATGGTGGATGGGAGTTGGACCAACAATCGATGGAACAAATGGGCTCTCCTTATTTACTGGCGCATGGATTAGGAATACCAGTTGAAGATGCTACCTCCAACATTGAGTTTCCTACCTCGGGTAATTATCGTGTATGGGTTCGTACGCGTGATTGGGTAGCACCATGGAATGCGCCCGGAACGCCCGGTAAATTTCAGGTTAAAATAGATGGTATAGCGCTAAGCGAAACATTTGGAACTAAGAGTGCGACCTGGCATTGGCATGATGGAGGAACAGTGAAAGTGGGAAAGAAAGCTACTTTAGCGCTGCATGATTTAACAGGTTTTGAAGGTCGCTGTGAGGCTATATT
>JBIKOV010000073.1:0-14968 GCA_044357815.1 Ferruginibacter sp.
TTTCCACCAGTTAACTTATTTTGTAAAAAGGGAAATGCAATACCAGCAAAGTTTGATCCACCACCAAAAGGTGCAACTACAATATCTGGATAATCGCCTGCCTTTTCCATTTGTTTAAGTGCTTCTAGGCCGATAATGGTTTGATGCATCAATACATGATTCAATACACTTCCTAATGCATATTTGGTATCATCATTGGTGGCAGCTACTTCTACTGCTTCTGAAATTGCGATCCCTAAACTTCCTGGAGAATTGGGGTCGGCAGCCAGTATGCTTTTTCCTGCGTTGGTAAGATTACTGGGAGAAGCATGTACAGTTGCACCCCAGGTATTCATCATTATCTTACGGTATGGTTTACCCTCGTAACTTACTTTTACCATAAACACCTCGCACTCTATTCCAAAAAGCTGACAAGCAAAACTAAGTGCACTTCCCCATTGGCCGGCACCGGTTTCGGTAGCTATTTTCTTAACGCCTTCTTTAGAATTGTAATAGGCTTGTGGAATTGCGGTATTGGGTTTATGAGATCCCGCCGGACTTCCTCCTTCGTACTTATAATAGATTTTAGATTTGGTACCCAAGGCTTTTTCTAATCCATACGCGCGATACATGGGAGTAGGCCGCCAAATGGAATACAAGTTTCGCACTTCATCTGGTATCTCTACCCACTTTTCGGTGGTTACTTCCTGCTTAATCAATTCCATTGGAAAAAGTGGCGCTAAGGCTTCTGGCCCAATGGGCTGCTGAGTTCCGGGATGCAAAGGAGGTAAGGGTTTGTTTACCATGTCTGCTACAATATTGTACCAATGCGTAGGTATCTCCGATTCCTGTAAGGTGATTTTTCTTTCTTTTGACATCTGATATGATTTTAACTGTCAAGTTAAGTAAAAACAAGAAAACTAAAAAAAATTACTGGGAACTGATTGCTTTGGGGAAATGGATATGATTACAGCACTGAGTAAGCGCTTATTGTATAAAGGCCTGCCAATTTTACCCATAAAAAACCTTAGTGGGCTGTGCTGGGCTCGAACCAGCGACCCTCACGTTGTCGACGTGATGCTCTAAACCAACTGAGCTAACAACCCTACATTAAGAAGGCAAAAATAAAGAATGTATTGGTACATACCGCAATAAAAAAGCGATGGCCTGTTTTTCAAACAAGCCATCGCTATTATTATGTTCGGGAGATTTTTAGTAGCCCGCGTTTTGCTTCATATAATTAGGAAGGTTGGAAGCTCCGTCAACCGCATTTTGTGGTATGGGGAACACCCGCTTGTTTTTATCGGTATTGGTTTTTTCAGTCCAGATACCTTCGTACTTACCAAAGCGTATCAAATCGGTTCTACGATTCATTTCCCAATATAACTCAAAACCTCTTTCACGCAGCAGCAGATCAAGGGTGATGGAAGCTAATGGAGTACCTTTTACAGTATAAGCTGTCCTAGAATTTCTTACAGAATTAACATCTGCTAGTGCACCAGCAGCATCTCCCTTGCGGAGTTTTGCTTCAGCGCGCATTAGGTATACATCCGCTAAGCGAAGAATTGAAATGTCAGCTTCTCCGAAATTTCTACCACTGGCAGATTTGCGACTGAACTCATATTTCTCTACTCTGTAACCAGTTGAATAGTTACTTCCTGCAGTAGTAAAATCAATAAATTCAGAAAAATTTACCGGTAGATTCGGATTACTACGGGAGGCATTAAATAATTTGCCCACTTTGAATTTACCATCAGGACATTTTACAAAAACTCCATTTTGACGAATCAGACCATATTGTTGTCCGCGCAAAATTCCTCGGTTGACATGGAAATTATCACCGACAACGCAAGAGTCTGCAGGATTAGTATACATGGAAACATTTTGTTTGTAAAACCTTGGGTCAGCCGCAGCAGGATCAACAGCACCATTCGCCGATACCCATGTCTGATAAAAATCTGAAGTAATACCGGGACCATCGGTTCCATTGGCAGAAGGAAATGCAGCTAATGGAAATTGGTCGCCGGAAAGGGAAAAATAAGCCAACCGATTATGACCATTCAAATCAAAACGTTGGTCAACGGCAAAAATCAATTCCTTATTGGTATGATTGTCATTACCAAAGATGGCGAAATAATCAGCTGATAAAGCATATTGTCCAGAGCTAATTACCTTGTCGCAATACTTGATAACCTCATCCATGTCTTCTGTCTTAAAGGTCAAGGATGCAGCATATATATCGCGATAAGAGGCGGCATTGATAGTTAATCTTGCAATTAAGGCCCATGCAGCAGCCTTGGTAAACCTACCTGGTCCTACTGCCGTAGACAAATCTGGCTCTGCAGCTATTAATTCATTTTTTATGTAGGTAACAGCCTCCTCACCACGAATGATTTTGGAAACTGCTCCCGGATCTTCTTTTACCAAGGCAATACCAAATAGATCTAAGGTCATCCAATTATAAAAAGCACGCATAGCCCTTGCTTCTGCCATATAGGTTTTTACATTGGCGTCTTTATTATCTTTTAGAGAACTAATGGCGGAAATACATCTTGACATGCTCTGCATAATAAAATTCCAAGTTTCCCATACATTGATATCCGTAGTAGCCGTTTCATGCTTATGCATAGATAAATAAATACCATTATCACCCCAATCTGTTCCACCCCTATATGGTAAGATAGCTTCGTCGGTAGAAATTTCCTGCAAAGTAAAATAAGTGGTATGCCGGTAAATATCCGGGAGACGAGCATAGGTTGGAGCAATCAACCCATCGGCAATTTGCTTTTCACTAAGACCGGTTACGGATGATTCATCCAGCACCGTTTCATTCAATTTAGAACAGCTCCCCGCAATGGTTATGATGGCCGAAAGCAGGATCGTTTTTATAAATATTTTTTTCATGTTTACTAATTTTAGAATGATACGTTTAAACCAAAAATAACAGATCTCGCTTTTGGATAGGTCAAATAATCAATACCAAAAGATGCAATTCCACCCGAAGAACGGTCTGTATTTACCTCTGGGTCAAACCCATTGTATTTGGTGATTACAAAAAGATTCTGACCAGTCACGGATAATCGCATGGCATTTATCCACCGGCCTACACCGATATTTTTTGTATTAAAGGTATAACCTAGCGAAAGATTATTCAACCGCAGATAAGCACCATCTTTTACATAACGGCTACTTACCGAAGCGGCATTGCTGGTAGATTCTCCAGTCGTATTAATGGCATCAATAGTAGTATTGTTTCCTTTCGAAAGTTTGAGTTTATAGAAATAACCATTGGAAGTGTTGTCGTATAATTTATTACCCGAAACACCATTGAAGTTTATTATAAAATCAAAGTCCTTGTAGGCCATTGTGCCATAGAAGCTATACAATAGAGTAGGAAGTGCTGATCCAATAGCTATTCTGTCTTTATCAGAAATAATACCATCGCCATTTTGATCCTTGAATTTACTTACTCCGCTGGCATCTAAACCAATAAACTCTTTCAGGAAGATTGTGCCAATCGGTTGATTATTTACATAACCATTAATGGTAGCAGTACTAAGACCTGACCCAGATGCACCACCAGTAGTAATGAGTGAATAAGGAGAATTGGTTACCAAATTACTCATAACAGTCATATTACCTCCTAAAGAATAACTGAATCCTTTGTTTGTTTTTATTTTGTATTCCAATTCAGCTTCGAAACCTTTATTGGTAATATTCATATCCTTTACATTGGTCCAGAAACTACCGGCCGGTTGAATAGGATCTGCTGGAACTACTTCCAATAGAATATTGCTGGAAACTTTGTTAAACACATCAATAGAACCTGTCAATTTACCTTTGAAAAGTCCGAAATCAATACCAACATTGGTTTGAGAAGACATTTCCCATTGGATATTTGGATTCGCTAAACGAGTAAACACAGTGCCTGCAGAGTAAGCGCCAGTTTCTGAAAGCGGATAAGTAGCACTAGATGATATAGCAGAAGTGTATAAAGCCTGGGTAATTTTAGGAGGAATTTCCTGGTTACCCGTTTGGCCCCATCCAACCCTAACCTTCAGATTGCTGAAAATGGAATTTTGCATGAATTTTTCCTCTGAGGCTTTCCATCCAAGAGAGAAAGAAGGGAAGGTTCCGTACCGATTGTTTTTACCAAATTTAGAAGATCCATCCGAACGGATATTGGCAGTTGCCAAGTACCTATTCTTGTATTGGTAATTTACCCTTCCAAAAAAAGACTGCAATTCATTGATGAAAGCATATCCACCAGGCTTGTTGGCAGCAAGTGTTAAATCCTGTCCAAGAGATGGATTGTATTGAGGCTCTACTGGAGAGATTGGAAATCTGTCAATACTATAATTCCTTCCCTGAAAGAATCCTTTTTCATAGGAATGCCCAGCCATTGCAGATAGACTATGATCTCCACTGGTCATGGTGTAGTTAAGGTAATTTTCAATCAAATTGGTACGGCTGGTATTGTAAGAGGTTGCCAGTCCACCGAGTTGAAGCGGTACAAGATTGGGCAAATTCTGAATATCTATTGTACTATTGTTATTATTAACCCCATAATTAAGCTTGTAAACCAATCCCTTTGCAATCCTGAAAGAGGAAGTAATATTTCCTCCCACATTATTACCCTTTCTCATATCCTGACTCAACTTAAAAGTAAGCATTGGATTTTCTATATCTTGGTACAACGCTGGGTTACCAGCTGCATCATACGCAGGATAGGTAGGATTGTTGGAAATGGCATTGGCAATTACTGAGTTAATGGGAGGACGTGTATTGGTAGTACTCAACACATTGATGTTGGCCTCTACCGTCAAGCGATCTTCCAAAAATTTCTGTGTCACGTTGAAATGGCCGCTATAACGATTCAGATCATTGTACTTAATAATACCTTCTTGATTTTGAATACCAAAAGAAGCGTAATAAGTAAGCTTATCTGCGCCGCCGCTTAAATTAAGATTATGATTTTGAGTATTCGCAGACCTTGTAATCTCTTTCTGCCAATCGGTATTACCACCCTTGTCAACTAATATGCCGCCTGCTGCCACTACCTGCTTTTTATAGTCAGCAGTTGAGAAAACAGGAAGTGCTTTGGCAAGTGTAGAAATACCCCAGCTTGTATTGAAATTGATTTTACCAACACCTGCCTTGCCTTTTTTAGTAGTAATCAGAATTACTCCATTGGCACCACGCGAACCATAAATGGCGGTGGCCGATGCATCTTTCAACACATCAATAGACTCAATATCGTCAGGACTAAAGGTTCCATTTGGAACACCATCTACCACAAAGAGTGGAGAGGTACCCCTCAAGCCACCAGGTCCACGAACGGTGATTCCAATTGAAGCACCTGGCTCACCAGTAGAAGAAGTAACATTCACACCGGCTGCCTTTCCTTGTAGCAACTCTGCAACACCATTAATGATACCGCGATTAAATGATTCACTTTTGATAGATTTAACTGCTCCGGTTACATCCTTTTTACTCTGCGTACCATAACCCATCACTACTACCTGAGTAAGGTCTGCAGTAGCTGGCTTAAGTGCCACATTAATAGTAGTTTTTCCTTTTACCGCAACTTCCTGACTTGTATAGCCAACAAAGGTGAAAACTAGTACGGCTTTTTCATCAGATACTTTAATAGAAAAGTTTCCCTGTGCATCTGAAATTGTACTGGTACCAGCTCCTTTTACAGTAATACTAGCGCCGCTAAGGCCAGCGCCGGTAGTTTCATCGGTTACTTTACCGGTAATGCCCTTTTCAGCTACTTCAAAGGAAATTTTTGTAGTTATTCCCTTGGCCAATACAGCCAATGGACTTGCAAAAGATAGAAGGATAAAAAATCCCAACCATCCTGCATTCCTCATGAAATATTTCATTTCAGAAGGAGACTTGTCATGTTTTAGTAGACTCATAGTTTGTTGTTAAGGTTAATTTAATTGTAATAGTAGATGATGGTAAGCATATTGTTAATTCGTTCATTACCATATTAGATTCTGCGCCAATGTTAGTAGTCTGGTAATTTGTTGGGGCCTGTTTTTATACCCCTATTTTTTGTTTGGGTTGCAAAGATATTTTTGTGATTTTAACAAATCGTTAATTGAAAGTTAAGTTAAAGTAAACCAATTATAACAATAAGCCCAAATTTATTTACTTCAAGTAAACCATTGTTAAAATATACTAAAAATAAATAGCAAAATTCAATCGTCCATTATTGGTTTTTGCAACAAAAATCTTATCAAATATATAACCGACAACAAATCAACTATAGTCAATTTGCGTATTATTACCATCAATTTACGTATGCCATTGGGGCTATTTATACAAAAAACTTGATTTTAAAGGGTAGTCTCCTGTACAAACTGCCCCAAAATATAACCAAGTAAAATTCCAAATCACCGCTACAATTATTGCTATAATCAGTTAAAATAACCGACAGTATTGACTTTTGGAGTTTCTAGTTCATAATCCAGCAAGCAGTTGAAATATGTTTCCCCTCCGTTATTTGGTACAATTTACTTTCAATAATATTAAAATTAATTAAACTATAGTAATAGTTATATATCAATTTTGCGCAAAGGGTTGCCAAATTAAATAGGCAGTAACCCACCTTAGCTCATGGAAGAATACCTAAAACTTAAAACATAAATAATCTCCCCACAAGTCAAAAAAACCAAAATCAACTAAATATGAATTAATATTGGGTTGATTTAAATTCAATTAATACTATGAGCCTTAAAAAATTAATTTCGTTGCTTCTCTGCGCTTCTTTTTTTGCTCCAATATTTGGACAAGTAGAAGTTTATACTGCTACCAATGGGCATTCACACAATGACTACGAGCAGTCTACCCCTTTTTTTCAAGCTTATCACGAGGGCTTTGGCTCAATCGAAGCGGATATTCACCTCACTGGCGGCCTGTTGTTGGTTGGCCATGATTCAACACACCTGACAAAAACCAGATCCCTTGAAACATTGTACCTGACACCTTTATCCAATTTCATTCAGCAAAACGGAGGATTCCCTTACAAAGACCCTAACAAAAAGCTTCAATTGCTGATTGACATAAAAACGGATAGTGTGCGAACGCTCAATGCACTAGTGATTCTACTAAAAAAATTCCCTGCCATTATTCAAAATCCAAAAATTCGCATTGTCATTACCGGCAATCGACCTGCACAAAGCAGTTATACCTCCTATCCTTCCTTTATTTGGTTTGATGGCAGGCTCAGCGAGGACTATAGCAAGGCTGCATTATCAAAAATTGTAATGCTCAGCAATGATTTTAAAGAATACAGTAAGTGGAATGGGGAAAGTCCCTTAACGGAGTCCGATCGGCAAATCATTACCGCGTTGGTGAAAAAAGTGCATCGATTAAAAAAAACCATCCGTTTCTGGGCTACTCCCGATTTCCCAGTAGCTTGGAAGGAACTAATCAATCTACAAATAGATTATCTCAACACCGACCATATTGAAACTTTGTCAGATTTCCTGCGAAGACAAAATGACTCCCTTCGACTGATGCCTTTCAACCGGATTATTCATTCCGCTGGAACTGTGATTCGCTTTGGCAATCCTGATATGGAAAATCACGCACTAGACGCGGCCATATTAAGTAACGATGGTAAACTGGTCATCGAAGATCGGTATGGTATTGTAGCAATGGATGCCATTCAAAAAAAGATCATCAGTCGTTGGACCTTCTCAGATATTAACCGGTATAGCAATTATATGAGCACTTATTCTGGTATCCGTTCATTTACAGAAGATGGAAAAACCTGGGTAGTATGGAGTGCTGCGGCAAAAAGCGGCAGCAAATCGGCAATAATGATTGCAGAATGGGGAACAAATAGCTTTACTAATTTTTCGGACATTCCTATTGAGAAAATAAATCCAGCTTCCAATGCCCTTCCCAATGAAATCGAAATTTCAAGGGAGCAGGGAGTTCTTTTTCTTTATGTAGTATTAAATGGCAATAATGAATTATTAAAAATTCGCTGGAGCGACCGAAGCATTGTTTGGCGGGCTGCAACTGGTGTGGCTCCTTATGGTGTAGCAATGGCAAACAATAAATTATATGTAAGCAACTGGGCGGGCGCCATTGCCACTGACAGTACCAAAGAAAGAGCTGGTGTGCCTTGGGGCCTTGCTTATACCGACCCTAAGACCGGAGCCACATCAAGTGGAACGGTATCCGTATTAGATGCCGCTACCGGAAAAAGTATCAGCGAAATAAAAGTAGGCCTACATCCCAATGCAGTAGTTGCTGCAGACAATGGAAAACATATCTATATAGCCAATGGATCAAGCGATGTAATTTCTGTGATTAACACCCAGTCGGATGCAGTTGCCGAATCGATTAAAGTGGGATTACTAAATGAAGCATTTGGGCTACAAGGCAGCACCCCCAACGCGCTTAAATTGAATGCAGACAATAGTATATTATATGTAGCCAATGGATTCGATAATGCAATAGCAGTAGTTCGACTAGGAAAAAATGCTTCCGCAAAAGGAACTGGCAATTCTTCGGTAACGGGCTATATTCCTACCGAAGCCTATCCCGGCGGACTTAATCTCATTCAAAATAACTTGGTGGTCGCCAATATCGAATCAGATGGCTCCAATGTAATCGATGACAAAAAAAATGCAAGGTCCATTCACCAACAACTGGCTTCTGTAAGCATCATACCACTACCTGACAAAACCACGCTGGAAAAATACACTGAAGCTGTAACTCAGTTAAACCTTTCAAGCAGGACTGCACATCTGCGTTTACTACCTCGTGCCGGAATAGCGCCAGTACCAGTACCTGAACGAATTGGAGAACCTTCTGTGTTTAAGCATGTAGTTTATATTATCAAGGAAAACAAAACCTATGACCAAGTTTTTGGAGATATACCCTACGGAAGAGGCGATAGTTCGCTTTGCATTTTCGGTGAAAAAGTAACTCCCAACATGCACGCCCTCGCTAAAAAATACGGCTGGATGGATGACTTTCATGCTTCCGGAAAATCTTCAGCTGAAGGACACCAATGGACAGATGCCGGCATGGTATCCGACTATATAGAAAAAAGTGTTCGTGCCTGGTTCAGAAGTTATCCTCACCGTCAAGAAGATGCACTAGTCTATAATAAGGAAGGCTTTATCTGGAATCTAGCTGCGGATCATGGAAAAACGGTACGAATTTATGGCGAAGCCTGTGAAACCGTATACGATAATAAATTGAAATGGGGTGATTTGTATTCAAAATACAAGGAGGGTAAAAAGCCAGATTGGTTCAACAAAACCACTATCGCAAGGATTCGTCCGCTTATTTCCCCCACCTTTCCAGATTGTGACAATATTTCTTTTAGCGACCAACAACGGGCGGACATTTTTATTGCAGAATGGAAAGCCTATGAACAAGCAGGCAATATGCCCAACCTAATGGTGATTTCACTTCCCAATGACCATAGTGCCGGCACTTCGCCTGGCTTCCCTACCCCCAATGCCATGGTGGCCGACAATGATTTAGCGGTGGGTAGAATCGTAGATATGATCAGTAAAAGCAAGTACTGGGATTCAACCGCAATATTCATGACGGAAGATGATTCACAAGGTGGCTGGGACCATATCTCTGCTTACAGAACCATTGGCCTGGTGGTGAGTGCGTACAGTACTGGTAAACTGGTGACTTCCAATTACAACCAGACCTCCATGCTGAGAACCATTGAACAAATTTTAGGACTTCCCCCGATGAATATCATGGATGGAACCGCCAGACTGATGACCGATTGTTTTCAAAAAATTAAACACAGCATGCCCTTTACCGCCCTATCCAATAATATCCCGCTTGATCAAATGAACAAACCCCTTCATGCGCTTCAGGGAAAAGCAAAAAAATATGCCCTCCAATCACAATTGGAAGTCTTTAATGAAGTGGATGGAGGTCAAGATGATAAAATGAACCGCATCATCTGGTTTTATGCAAAAGGCGATGCAAGGTATCCCGGTACAAAATAAGGGCCCTCTTTTAATTGTAGTAGCTACTCTATTGTCCTCCAATCTCCATCAGGCCGTTCAGGTTTTAAAGAGATTGGAGGAGAATAAAAAAATTAGACAGCCGCCCTCGATGTCCTCCAACCGTTTTATTTATTTAAAAGATTGAATGGTAAAAAAAATAAATCCCCTTAACTTCCAGAAAATCAAACAGTAATATATTTTTCATTTTAAGCTGTGAAAAAAATAGGCTAGGGTATTGAAAAATTAATTATTTTTAAGTACAATATCTATCCTAAGAAAAACCATGCCTTTTAAAAAAGTTGCGCTGCTGCTTTTGTTATTTTTTTTTATCGCTCCAATATTTGGGCAGGACGCTTTGTATACTTCAGCAAATGCACATTCCCACAATGATTATAAACAGCAAATTCCCTTTCATCAGGCCTATAAAAATGAGTTCGGCTCCATCGAAGCAGATGTTTACTTAACAAATGATGTTTTATTAGTGGGCCATAGTCCATTGAAGTTAAAAAAACATAAAACACTGGAGTCGATGTACCTTGTTCCTTTAGCGAAGCTGCTGGATGAAAATAATGGATTCGTGTATAAGGATCAATCTAAGAAGCTGCAACTGCTGATCGATTTAAAAACAGAGAGTATTTCCACACTCAATGCGCTAATTGAACTATTTAAAAAATTTCCATCCATCACAGTCAATCAATCAATCACCATCGTGATTACCGGCAATCAGCCAAATTCATCGGCTTTCATTGACTACCCAGATTATATTTGGTTTGATGGTCGCCTTAACCAAAAATACAGCGAAGCCGCCTTGTCAAAAATTGCCCTGCTAAGTAATAATTTTAAACGATACTGTAAATTGAAAGGGAGGAAATCTCTTTCTGAAATGGAGAAAAATAAAATTGAAAGTAAAGTCGTTTTTGCACATCTTTTGCATAAACCGGTCCGCTTTTGGGCTAGTCCTGATTATCCACAAATTTGGAAAGAATTAATTAAATTAAAAGTGGATTATATTAACACAGACCATATTGAAACGCTTTCCAATTTTCTACAAAATTATTAAGATTCCACTCGGTTAATGCATTTTTCAGTCTGGCCTTATTCAATCATTTCTTCATATGAGGTGGCTGAAGTTCAGCATGATTTCAATGCTTTAAAACTAAATACCATTAATCGGTTTTCAGTTTCCCATTCTGAGTTACCTTTGCCGCCATGCATTACGCTTCCATAGAAAATATCAGCAAAACCTTCGGGGTTAGAACACTTTTTAAAAATATCACTTTAAACGTAGAAGAAGGGGATAAAATAGCCTTGGTGGCCCGCAACGGCAGTGGGAAAAGCACGCTGTTGAAAATCATTACCGGTCTCGATACCCCCGATGAGGGAACCGTTTGGGTTCACAAAGACATCAAAGTGGTCATGTTGCAGCAGGACAATGATTTCGATGGCAACAAAAGCATATGGGATAATGTGCTGCGCCTCGACAACCCAGTGGTAAAAGTGGTAAAGGAATATGAGCAGTTTTTGGAAGAAGGACTGGAAGATATTGATAAATTAGGCGAGTTAATGGCCAGGCTCGATGACCTCAATGCCTGGAGTTTTGAAAGTGATCTAAAACAGATCTTGGGCAAACTCAACCTGCACCACCTCAATGAAAGAGTCGGCAACCTAAGTGGGGGTCAAAAAAAACGAGTTGCATTGGCACAGGCATTGATCGAAGCCGATCTGCATGCAGGCCGCTGCCTATTGATACTCGATGAACCTACCAATCACCTCGATGTGGACATGATTGAATGGCTGGAAGATTACCTTGCCGCAGCAAAAGTTACTTTACTGCTGGTTACCCATGATCGCTATTTTTTAGACGCGGTATGCAATGAAATCGTAGAAATTGATGAGGAAAAAGTATACGTCTACAAAGGCGATTATGATAATTTTTTAGAGCAAAAAAGTCTTCGGCTGGAAGTACAGCAAAGCGAATTGCAGAAGGACAAAAATATTTTTCGCAAGGAACTGGAATGGATGCGCAAGCAACCCAAGGCCCGTACCACCAAAAGCAAGAGCCGCCAGGATGCATTTGCAGATGTGGAAGACCGCGTAAAATTAAAGAAGGATGTAGAAGAAGTAAGCCTGCAGGTAAAGATGACCCGCCTCGGTGGAAAAATTCTGGAATTGATAAAAGTGCATAAAAGCTATGGCGACCTCACCATCATGAAAGGATTTGATTATACTTTCAAACGAGGTGAACGAATTGGTGTAGTGGGAAAAAATGGTGTTGGCAAATCTACCTTCCTAAAAATAGCTTTGCAACAGGAGAAGCCTGATAGCGGTAAAATCAATCACGGCGATACGGTAGTGTTTGGCAATTTCAGTCAGGATGGACTGGTATACAAAGAAGATAAACGGGCTATTGAATATGTAAAATCAATGGCAGAATTTTTCCCACTCAATGATGGCAGCAAGATCAGTGCAAGCCAGTTTATGGAAAAATTTGGTTTTTCAGCAGAGCAACAGTTTACCCCATTGAGCAAACTAAGTGGTGGCGAAAAACGTAGGCTGCATTTAATGAGTGTGCTTTTTTTAAATCCCAATTTTCTGGTACTCGATGAGCCTACCAACGATTTGGATTTACAAACTTTGCGTACCCTCGAAGAATTTTTAATGGAATACCCTGGCTGTATTCTCATTGTAAGCCACGACCGGTATTTTATGGATCGAATGGTAGATCATCTTTTTGCATTTGAAGGCAATGGTGTTATTAGAGACTATCCTGGTAACTATACCCAATATAGGGAAGCAATCGCCAATGGCAGCCTAACCGATGACCGGCAGATAATGAAACAGGAGCCAAAATTGGCCGAACCTGTGAAGGCGGCTAGCTCCAATTCAAATGGACAAAAATTTTCATTCAAAGAAAAAAGAGAACTGGAGTTGCTGGAAAAGGAAATGCCTGAGTTGCAAAAAGAAAAAGCTGCGTTGGAAATAAAAATGAATGAGGGCAATCCTGGTTTTGATGAACTGCAAAAAGCAGCAGAACGTATCGGCAAAATTGTACAGTTATTGGATGAAAAAGAAATGCGTTGGCTGGAGCTCAGTGAAAAGGCCTAAGCAATCGTAGAACATTCAATGGATTGGGTTGATTGAAAAGAATGAATTACCTTTCTTACCATTAATTACTCAATCATTCACCCGCAATGAACCAACGCTTCTACTCACTCGATGTATTTAGGGGTGCTACTGTAGCACTCATGATATTGGTAAATAATCCTGGAAGCTGGAGCCATATATATGCTCCATTGGAACATGCTTCTTGGCATGGCATTACACCCACCGACCTGGTTTTTCCCTTTTTTTTATTCGCTGTTGGCAATGCCATGGCCTTTGTATTACCAAAATTAGAAGCGGCAGGTGAAGCGGCCTTCTGGAAAAAAATTGTAAAAAGAACGCTGCTTATTTTTCTAATAGGTTTAGCATTGAATTGGTTCCCTTTTATTAAATGGGAAAACGGAGAGATTGTAAGTAAGCCATGGGCCTATATTACAGAGGATGGAAAAGCAGCAGGGGTTCGCATCTTTGGCGTATTACAACGCATTGCCCTTTGCTATTTTTTCGCATCGATGATAGCACATTATTGCAAACAAAAAGGGGCGTTTGTAGTAAGTGCATTTATATTATTAGCCTACTGGTTGGTATGTGTGGCTGCCAACCCAGCAGACCCTTTCAGTCTTTCGGGCTGGTTTGGAACTAAGTTAGACTTAGCCCTATTGGGGGAAGCACATATCTATAAAGGAGAGGGCACACTCTTTGACCCCGAAGGTTTGATCAGTATTCCCGGAGCTATCGTACAAGTGATATTTGGATGGCTTGCAGGCAGCTATATTATACAAAAAGGCAAAACGCAGGAAATGGTCAATGGTCTTTTTGTAGCAGGTGCTGTATTAGTTTTTACAGGTTATTGTTGGGACATGGTTTTTCCAATCAACAAAAAAATATGGACCAGTAGTTACACCGTTTACACTTCAGGGCTAGCATTGATTATTATGGCTATCCTGATTTATGTAATTGAGTTCAAGCATTGGAAAGGTAGGTGGAGCAGCTTTTTGGATGCATTTGGTAAAAATGCCCTATTCATTTTTGTATTGAGTGGCGCACTGCCAAGGTTATTGGGGCTGATTCAAATTCCTGGTAAGGTGGATGCAGATGGCAAACAAATTATCCTTACACCTTTTAGCTGGTTTTATGAGCAGGTTTGTAAACCTATATTTCCAGCAGTGCCCAATTTAGGCTCATTGATCTATGCCCTTTGTTTTATTACGATGATGTGGTTTATCGCTTGGCTTCTTAACAAAAAGGGGATTTACATTAAGGTGTAATTGCGATCTCATTGGTTCCATCAGAAGTTGCTACAATATATGCTTCAGGAGTGATATTAAATTGTTGCTGGTATGCCTGTGTAGTTTGCGCAATAAAATCTTCCACTCCACTTTCTTCCACTATATTAATGGTACAGCCTCCAAAACCAGCACCCATCAACCTTGAGCCAATTACAGCTGGGAATTGCTTTGCATGATCCACTAAAAAATCCAATTCAGCGCAACTTACTTCATATAATTTACTCAACCCCTCATGGGTAGCAAACATCAATTTTCCAAAGCCTTTCATATCACTTGACTGTAATAATAAAGCCGCCTTTTTGGTACGTGCAATTTCTTCTACCACATATTTGCAACAATTATATACATCTAATGGCATACTGCTTTTTCCGATTTCCATTTCATCTGCCGTGGCAATGTCGCGGAATGATTGAATAGGAAGCAATGATCGTAAAATGGCAAGTCCTTGTTCACAACTTTTTCTGCGAATATTGTATTCACCTGCTGCAAGGGAATGGTGTACCTTAGAATTAATCAACACAATTTTATATCCTACTTTCAATAATGGAAAATACTCGTGCTGCAAGCTTTTACAATCTACCAGCATCA